>NZ_CP034451.1:6002500-6165597 GCF_003952525.1 Mesorhizobium sp. M3A.F.Ca.ET.080.04.2.1
GTGCAGAGCGGCAACGCGGTGTTCTGCGCGAATGGGGATGCCGCGGCGCTGAGGAAGCAACTCGAAGCGGCCTTCGAGAAGAAATGGGGATTCCATTCGCGCATCATGGTGCGCGATTGTGCCTGGTTCGAGCAGATGGTGAAGGACAACCCCTATCCGGAGGTTGCCGGCGAGCCGACCAAGCTGCACGCCTGTGTGCTTGAGCGCGAGCCAACCGCGGAGGAGACAAAGCGGCTCGCGGAAAAATGCACCGGGCCGGAGCGGTTCGAGATCAAGGGTGACGTGCTCTATCTGCATGCGCCGGACGGGCTCGGCAAATCGGTGTTTGCCAATCTCATCGGGCGAACGCTCAAGGTGCCGGTCACGGCGCGGAACTGGCGCAGCGTCCTTGCCCTGCTCGAGATGGCGGGCAAGGCCGGTCACGCATAGCCGTTTTATGCAGCCTCGCTTGGAGCCTGCTTCCAATCGAAGGTCAGTTCCTCGCGGAAGGCGAAGCGCTTGATATGGTCGGCGACGACGGTTTCCAACCGTTCCAGCGTGGCCGCATCATCGGCGGCGACAGCAATGTGGAGCGCGGCGGCATCAGCATCCATGACGGTGCGGCCGAGCGACAGCTGAATGGCGCCGTGATGCGGGTCGAATTCGACCGGAAACTTGTGCGCCCAATGCTTGCAGAGCTGCTGCAGATAGCGACTGGCATGTTCGGTGGCGACGTCGGCGCGGCTGGTCAGCATAAAATTCTCCTCGCGGATCAGAAAAAGCGTCAGCCTGGCCGGCTGCCGTCAGCTGCATAGATAGGCACCCTGTTGCGAAACGCGAGGGCGACCCGCTGCCCCCATTGGGCGCTCTCGTTCGCCTGGACCGGAACGGCTTCAAATTTGCGCGAGCCAGAGTTCCCGGCGCAGCTTCGAAACCGGCCTCGGTCGCTATGCAAAAATGGTGTTCAGGATAAAGCCAAGTCCTTATGCTGGCGCAGGCCATCAAACGGACCGACAATGCGCCAACAGGCCGGGATGGGGCCTTGGATCAGATAGAAAGGTCGACTGAGGAGACGTATGGGTAAGCGCAATCGATTGGAAGGGCAGACCGCTCTAATAACCGGAGGCGCCAACGGCGCAGGTGCAGCATCAGTGGTTGCTTTCCTTGAGGAGGGCGCGAAAGTGGCGTTTGTCGACCGCAATGGCAACGCCGGACGTGCCTTGGAGACCAGGCTGCGCAACGAGGGCCACCAAGTTCTATTCATCGAGGCTGATGTCGCGATCGACGAGCAGGTAAATCGAGCTGTTCAAGCCACTTACGATAAGAAGCGCGTTGCGCTGGACTGACGGCTACCAGCTCCCCGTGTTCGGCATCGAGAGCCAGGGCTCGGCCTTGGGTTTTGCCGGACCTTTCTGCAGCAACTCGATCGAAATGCCGTCGGGCGAGCGGATGAAGGCCATGTTGCCGTCGCGCGGCGGCCGATTGATGGTCACGCCATTGTCCATCAGCTTCTGGCAGGTGGCGTAGATGTCGTCGACCTCATAGGCGAGATGGCCGAAATTGCGGCCGCCCTTGTAGTCTTCCGGATCCCAGTTGTAGGTCAACTCGACCAGTGGCGCCTTGTCGGCGATGCCGCTTTGCTCGTCTTGCGGGGCAGCAAGGAAGATCAGCGTGTAGCGTCCCTGCTCGTTTTCGTAGCGGCGCACTTCCTTCATGCCGAGCTTCTTGCAGTAGAAGTCGAGCGACTGATCGATGTCGGTGATGCGGACCATTGTGTGGAGGTAGCGCATGGGGAGTCCTCGCGAGTTGCGTTGCAGTGCACCATAGAAGTCGCCCGGCCAAAGGGCAATCGTCCGACAAAAAGCGGGTGGTGCGGTCGATTTCAGCTCGTGCAGACAGGCGTCCGGCAGCTCCGGCAAACAACTATTAAGGCTTTCCGGTGCTCAACGGTGAAAAAAGGCACGTCAGGTCTTGCACACCCCGGAAGCGGCAGTGTTAATCTCATGTCAAGAATCAGCACCGGTTGCAGTTGAAAAAAGGGGGCATTCTTATGGGGGAAAAAGCCTCTTTCACGAGGCGAGACGGAAGCCTTGAGGACGCCTTGAGACGCGACAGCGGCGGCGATGCCGCCGAGTTTGTCGAAATCGCCGGCGCAATCAAATGGTTCGACGTGGCCAAGGGCTACGGTTTCATTCTCCCGGACGATGGCGTTTCGGGCGATGTCCTCCTCCATGTGACCTGCCTTCGAAGAGACGGCTTCCAGACCGCGCTGGAGGGCGCGCGCGTCGTCTGCCTCGTCAGGCAGGGCGAACGTGGCTTGCAGGCCTTCCGTGTGTTGTCGATGGACGCTTCGACCGCGATCCATCCGGCCGAGCAGCAGGAACAGCGCACGCATGTCACGGTGACGCCTGAGAGCGGCCTCGAGCGGGCGCTGGTCAAGTGGTTCAACCGCACCAAGGGCTTCGGCTTCCTGACCCGGGGCGAGGGCACCGAGGATATTTTCATCCATATGGAGACTCTGCGCCGGTACGGCATTACCGAGCTGCGGCCCGGCCAGGTCGTGCTGGTTCGCTTCGGGCGCGGCGACAAAGGCCTTATGGCTGCCGAAATTCATCCCGATATGGGCACCTTGCCGGTCTCGCACTAGGGCCGAGACCGGCAGAGGATATCGAATGGCTCGTCGGAACTGGCTGACTGCTGGCGTTGTCAGCGCTGCGATCGTCGTCCTTGTCCATGTCTATTCGCTGCAGCCGAGTTCGGCGGACGGCCAGGCAATGGTGCTGCCGGTGGATCCCGCGCCGCTGGTCGCGGTAACCGGTTCCGGCAAGCATTCCTTCTCCATCGAAATCGCCGACAGCTCGGCCGAGCGCGAGGCCGGTCTGATGTTCCGCCAGACCATGGCCAACGATCACGGCATGTTGTTCGTGTTCGAGAAGGCGGGCGAGGTGAATTTCTGGATGAAGAACACGCCGATGGCGCTCGACCTGGTCTTTGTCGGCCAGGACGGAAGGATCAAGGCGATCAAGCGCGGCGAACCGGAATCGGAGGCGATCATCTCGCCGGGGCAACCGGTTCGCTTCGTGCTCGAGCTGAAGGCGGGAACGGCCGCAAAGGAAGGCCTCAAGGACGGCGATCTTCTGCGACATCCGGTGATCGCCAAGGCGTCCCACGCCGGCTCCGACTGATCGCGGCGGCACCGATGCAAGTCTTTTCCCACGATGGTTTCGAGCTTGCCTACCTCGATCGCCAGCCTGCATCGGGTCAGGGTGATCCGGTCCTGATGATCCACGGCTTTGCGTCGAGCCACTATGTCAACTGGGTGGCACCCGGCTGGTTCAAGACGCTGAACGACGCGGGCTACCGGGCGATCGCCTTTGACAACCGCGGCCATGGCTCGTCGTCCAAGAGCTATGACGAGGCCGACTACACGCCGCCGAAGATGGCTTCGGACGCGGCCGCGCTGCTCGAGCATCTCGGCATCGGCCGCGCGCACGTGATGGGTTATTCCATGGGCGCGCGCATCTCCGCCTTCCTGGCCCTCTCCGACCCCGACAAGGTGGCGACGCTGGTGTTCGGCGGCCTCGGCATCGGCATGGTCGACGGCGTCGGCGACTGGGACCCGATCGCGGCAGCGCTGCTGGCGCAGGATCCGGCGACCATCACGGATCCGCGCGGCCGCTCGTTTCGCGCCTTCGCCGACCAGACGCGCAGCGACCGCCATGCGCTCGCCGCCTGCATTTCCACCTCGCGCGCATTGCTGACCGAGCACGACCTGGCGCGCATAGCCCCGCCGACGCTGGTCGCCGTCGGAACGAAGGACGACATCGGCGGCTCGCCCGACGAACTCGCCGCCTTGATGCCCAATGCAACGGCCTTTCACATCGAGGGCCGCGATCACATGCTTGCGGTCGGCGACAAGAGCTTCAAGCAACGCGTGCTGGAGTTCTATGCCGAAAACCCGCTCTGAACGAGGCTACCCGGCTTGGAGCGCGGCGAGCGAGCGTTCCAGGTTCCGCCTGGCTTGGGGTTCGAAACGCTGCCGAAATTCGTCGGTGTGATAGATGTGCGGGCGAGCTAGAAAATTCTTCAAGACCGCCGCGCGGCCGGCGCGCCACATCGGCTCTTCGACCCAATCGTACTCGCGCCGGACTGCCGTCTCATAAGCCTCGAACGCGTCCGGCTCGGCGCCGAGGACAGCGAGGTCCATGTCGAGGAACAGCGCCGCGTCATGTGCCGCCTTCGTATCGGCGAACGACGGCAGCTGGTGCGTGGCGGTGGCATTGATCATTGCTGCGATGCGGGCGAGGCGCTGCGCGTCGGCGCGGCCGGACAATCTCTGCTCCGCCAATCCCGCGCTTTTTGGTTCGTTGTCCTTGGCCCGGCTGTCGTAGACCGCGTCGTGGAACCAGATCGCAGCGGCAACGGCATCCGGGTCATGGAGCAGGTGCCTGCAGTCCGCGGCCAGGGCCAGCATGGCCTCGATATGAGCCAGGCTGTGGTAGTGCCGATCCTCGGCTTGATAGAGGGCCGAAAGCTCGCTTTTCAGGGCTTCGTCGATCAAGGGTTCGTTTTCCATGGCCGCTTGAATCTGCGTGAACCAAAACCATTTGACAAAGCACTAAGGAAAATTGAGTTCACCCGTGCTATGATCTGGCCTATATGTGCGGCCGGAAAAAGAGCCGGCAAGCCGGAGACGCCGATGAACAGCATTACGATTGCCCGCCCCAGCATGGTGCAGCCGGTCGATCCGATCTGGCGCTCGATCCGCGACGAGGCGATGGAAGCAGTCGATCGCGATCCGTTGCTCGCGGCCTTCCTCTATTCCACCATCCTCAACCAGGAGAGCCTCGAGGAAGCGGTCATTCACCGGCTGGCCGAACGTCTGGCGCATCAGGATATCGGTTCCGATCTCATCCGGCAGACGTTCAAGGCGATGCTCACCGACGATCCAGAGTGGAGCACGACGGTTCGTGTCGACATCCAGGCTTATTACGACCGCGATCCGGCCTGCGACCGCTTCATCATGCCGGTGCTCTATTTCAAGGGCTTCCATGCCATCCAGACGCATCGGCTGGCGCATTGGCTGTGGAACCAGGGCCGCAGGGACTTCGCGCTCTATCTGCAGAGCCGCTCGTCCTCGGTGTTCCAGACCGACATCAATCCAGCCGCCCGCATCGGCAAGGGCATCTTCCTCGACCATGCCACCGGCCTGGTGGTCGGCCAGACGGCCGTCATCGAGGACGACGTTTCCATCCTGCATGGCGTCACCCTCGGCGGCACCGGCAAGGCTTGCGGCGATCGCCATCCTAAGATCCGCCGTGGCGTGCTGATCGGCGCCGGCGCCAAGATCCTCGGCAACATCGAAATCGGCCACTGCTCGAAGATCGCGGCCGGTTCGGTGGTGTTGTCGCCCGTGCCGCACAACAAGACGGTCGCGGGCGTGCCGGCACGCGTCGTCGGCGAGACCGGTTGCGACCAGCCTTCGCGGCAGATGGACCAGCTTCTGCCGTCGCAGACGATGGATCACGTCGTCAGCTTCGACATCTGACTTTTTAAAGCACGTCGTGGCGAACGGATTCAGGCGACGCGCTTTATGTTTTTGATTTGATGTCGTGTTCCGGCCGGCGTGCATTGGGCGGCCGACGACGGCGGCCGGGCTGCGGCCGCCGTTTCCGGGTTGTTGTCCCGGGTTATCTGCCAGCTTGCCTTTACATCGCCATTGTCGGCGTGTCAGAAGCGCGCTCCAACGAGCAAGCCCGACATTTCGGAGAAGACTTTTGAAGCCTGACGAGATCAGAAAGCTGGACGCCTATTTCAAGCGCGTCTTCCAGAACCCCAAGCTGCAGGTGAAGGCGCGGCCGCGCAAGGAAGACTCGGCCGAGGTCTATGTCGGCGACGAGTTCCTCGGCATCGTCTTCAAGGACGAGGACGACGGCGACTACAATTTCTCGATGGCGATCCTCGATATCGATCTCGGCTAAACCAAGCCATCGCCGGCCGGGCGCGCGACTGCCCGGTCGGAACCAAGCTCAGACGGACCACCGGCTAACCCGGACAGTGCTGCCGGATATGCACCCGGCGCCAACTGGTCGAGCCGTCCCGCAGCACCACCCGACGCGCCACGGTCCGGTATGAAGGCGGGATTTCTGTGATGCGGCGCTGCCCGGGCCGCACCAGCACTTCTCGCGCGACACTTTCATACTCCGCCGGCAGAACGACGCGCCGGACGCGCTCAGGCTCGACGACCACAGTCTCGGCGATGCGCGCATAGCGTGCCTTGCGCCACACTTTGCACAGCACCTTGCGGCCATGGATGACGCGCCATTCCCAGCCGTAGCCGCCATTGTCGACCTTGACCGTGCGGTAGACTGTGCGCGTGACCGCCGGCACCGCTTCATAAGTGACGCGAGCCGGACCGATCGGCTCTACGCTCTCGCGCGTGCCGTAGATGGGCGCGTCATAGTGTACAAACTGCCCGCCGGGGCTGACCATCACATCCTCATAGACAGTGTCATAGAGGGCCGGCCGGTGCCGCGCTTCGTAGCATTCGAGCACCCGGCCGCCGGCTGCGGTTTGCGGGATGGTGGCAAGCATGGCGAGGCTGGCCGCGGCCAGGGAGACGGAGCTGTTGCGGATCATGACATTCCCCCGTTGAAAAAAGGACGCCGGTTCAACGCAGGACTGTAGCCAAAGCTCCGTTGCCGCACAGGGCTTTCAAAGCTTTTCGTTAAGCGGTGCGGTTAAGAAATTGCTATCGTGTCGGACGGCGGCGTTCGGGGCGGGTCGGCAGAGCCGTTTTCCCAGGGCGCGATCAAGGTGTTCAACGGTCCGGACGCTTGATTCGACTTAACCAGGTGGCTAGGAGTGGCGGCCTTGCGCTAGGGTGAGCCGGCATCCTATTTAGGTCCTAACGATCCAGAACCGATTCTGCCCGAATGCTCATCGTTCCCGGCGCCGGAATCTTATCCAACAAGGGTAATCCATGAAGAACCCCGTCGAAACCTACATGAACCTCGTTCCGATGGTGGTCGAACAGACCAATCGCGGCGAGCGCGCCTACGACATCTTCTCGCGCCTGCTGAAAGAGCGCATCATCTTCATCACCGGCCCGGTCGAAGACGGCATGGCGACGCTGGTTTGTGCACAGCTTTTGTTCCTCGAGGCGGAGAACCCCAAGAAGGAAATCAACCTCTACATCAATTCGCCGGGCGGCGTGGTCACCTCGGGCATGGCGATCTACGACACAATGCAGTTCATCAAGCCGGCAGTGTCGACGCTCTGCATCGGCCAGGCGGCCTCGATGGGCTCGCTGCTGCTTTGCGCCGGCCACAAGGACATGCGCTTCGCGACGCCGAACGCCCGCATCATGGTCCATCAGCCGTCCGGCGGTTTCCAGGGTCAGGCATCAGACATCGAACGTCATGCGCAGGACATCATCAAACTGAAGCGCCGGCTCAACGAGGTCTATGTCAAGCACACCGGCAAGAGCTATGACGAGATCGAGCGGACGCTCGACCGCGATCACTTCATGACCGCCGACGAGGCCAGGGAGTTCGGCCTTATCGACAAGGTCATCACCACGCGAGAGCCGGTCGAGGGCGTCCTCGCATAGGCCCTGATTGTCAGCTGAATAGCGGGAAAACGTGCTTTTGGCGCGGCTTGCGGCATTTCGGCCACAATTGCCTGTTCCCTCGACGGATGGGATTGCCTACGTTAAGGCTATGTTGATTTTCGACGGCTTAGCTTTGCGTGGGGGTGCTGCGAATCATTGCCGCGTTTTCTGATTTGTGTTTCGTACGGAATTCGCTGTGTGAGCCGGGACACTGGCGCCGGCGGGTTCCCGCGATAGATTGGGGTAGACGCCCAGCAGTCAGACCATCGGCGGGCGTCCATGAAAGGACAGGAAAATGAGCAAGGTAGGCAACAACGGCGGTGATTCAAAGAACACGCTTTATTGCTCGTTTTGCGGCAAAAGCCAGCACGAAGTGCGCAAGCTGATTGCCGGTCCGACGGTCTTCATCTGCGACGAATGCGTCGAGCTCTGCATGGACATCATCCGCGAGGAGAACAAGACCTCGATGGTGAAGTCGCGCGAGGGTGTGCCGACCCCGCAGGAGATCCTCAAGGTCCTCGACGACTACGTCATCGGCCAACCCTACGCCAAGCGCGTGCTGTCGGTGGCCGTCCACAACCACTACAAGCGCCTTGCGCATGCCGGCAAGAACAACGACGTCGAGCTGGCGAAGTCCAACATCCTGCTGATCGGGCCGACCGGCTGCGGCAAGACGCTGCTGGCGCAGACGCTCGCCCGCATCATCGACGTGCCCTTCACCATGGCCGACGCCACGACGCTGACAGAAGCGGGTTACGTCGGCGAGGACGTCGAGAACATCATCCTGAAGCTCCTGCAGTCGGCCGATTACAATGTCGAGCGGGCGCAGCGCGGCATCGTCTACATCGACGAGATCGACAAGATCTCGCGCAAGTCGGACAACCCCTCGATCACCCGCGACGTGTCGGGCGAGGGCGTGCAGCAGGCGCTGCTAAAAATCATGGAAGGCACCGTCGCCTCGGTGCCGCCGCAGGGCGGCCGCAAGCATCCGCAGCAGGAGTTCCTGCAGGTCGACACCGCCAACATCCTGTTCATCTGCGGCGGCGCCTTCGCCGGGCTGGACAAGATCATCTCGGATCGCGGCCGCAAGACCTCGATCGGTTTCGGCGCCACCGTCGCCTCGCCCGAGGATCGCCGCACCGGCGACCTGTTCCGCCAGGTCGAGCCGGAGGATCTGCTGAAGTTCGGCCTGATCCCTGAGTTCGTCGGCCGTCTGCCTGTTCTGGCAACGCTGGAAGATCTCGACGAACCGGCGCTGATCCAGATCCTGACCGAGCCGAAGAACGCGCTGGTCAAGCAGTATCAGCGGCTGTTCGAGATGGAAAATGTCGACCTGACATTCCACGAGAACGCGCTGTCGGCCATCGCCAAGCGCGCCATCGAGCGCAAGACCGGTGCGCGCGGGCTGCGCTCCATCATGGAAGCGATCCTGCTCGACACCATGTTCGAGCTTCCCGCGCTGGAAGGCGTGCGCGAAGTGGTGATCTCGGAGGAGGTCGTTTCCGGCAACGCCAGGCCGCTCTACATCTATTCCGAGCAGAAGGAAAAGAAGGGCAACGTCAGCGCCTGAAATGGACCTGAAGCCGCAATTTTCGTGGAACGGCGCCGGTGCGGCGCCGTTTTGCTGTGAAGGGCCTTCAATGGGGGGCTCGCCAGTTCACGGAATGGATCAGCGGACATGTTGACCCTTGATCTTTGCCGCGCAAGCATCCACCTAACAGCGGAAGGCCGAGGTGCCGAATTCTGTGCTGTAAAACTCCCGTCACAAAGGGTGGTAGGCGGAACGACGCTCGGTCGTTAATATAAGATTCGCGGCTGGCTTGATTAGCGGCCGCGACATGAAAGGTTGGACAATGGCCAAAACATCCAGGGCTTCCGGCGACGGCGTTTTCGCGGTCCTCCCGCTGCGCGACATCGTTGTGTTTCCGCACATGATCGTCCCGCTCTTCGTCGGGCGCGAAAAGTCGATCAAGGCGCTGGAAGAAGTGATGGGTCAGGAAAAGCAGATCCTGCTTGCCACCCAGATGAACGCGGCTGACGACGATCCCGAGCCGGATGCCATCTTCGACATCGGCACGCTCGCCAACGTGCTGCAGCTGCTGAAACTTCCCGACGGCACCGTGAAGGTGCTGGTCGAGGGCGCCTCGCGCGCCAAGATCGTCTCGTTCACCGACCGTCCCGACTTCCACGAGGCCTGCGCCACCGCGCTGGTCGAGCCGGAGGAGGAAGAGGTCGAGATCGAGGCACTGGCCCGCTCGGTCGTCACCGACTTCGAGAACTACGTGAAGTTGAACAAGAAGATCTCGCCCGAAGTGGTTGGCGCCGCTAGCCAGATCGACGATTATTCCAAGCTCGCCGACACGGTTGCCTCGCACCTCGCCATCAAGATCCCCGAGAAGCAGGAGATGCTAGCTACGCTGTCCGTCAAGGAGCGTCTCGAGAAGGCGATGGGCTTCATGGAAGCCGAGATTTCGGTGCTCCAGGTGGAGAAGCGCATCCGCAGCAGGGTCAAGCGCCAGATGGAGAAGACCCAGCGCGAATACTACCTCAACGAGCAGATGAAGGCGATCCAGAAGGAACTCGGCGAGGGCGAGGACGGCCGCGACGAGGCCGCCGAGATCGAGGCGCGCATCAAGAAGACCAAGCTCTCCAAGGAGGCCCGCGAGAAGGCGGAGGCCGAGTTGAAGAAGCTCAGGTCGATGTCGCCGATGTCGGCTGAATCGACCGTCGTGCGCAACTATCTCGACTGGCTGCTGTCGATCCCGTGGGGCAAGAACTCCAAGGTCAAGCATGATCTCGCCTTCGCGCAGAACGTGCTCGACGCCGACCATTTCGGCCTCGACAAGGTCAAGGAGCGCATTGTCGAGTACCTTGCCGTGCAGAGCCGCCAGAAGAAGCTGAAGGGGCCGATCCTGTGCCTCGTCGGTCCTCCCGGCGTCGGCAAGACCTCGCTCGGCAAGTCGATCGCCAAGGCGACCGGCCGCGAGTTCATCCGCATGGCGCTCGGCGGAGTGCGTGACGAGGCCGAGATCCGTGGCCACAGGCGCACCTATATCGGCTCGATGCCCGGCAAGGTCATCCAGTCGATGAAGAAGGCCAAGAAGTCCAACCCGCTCTTCCTGCTCGACGAGATCGACAAGATGGGCCAGGACTTCCGCGGCGATCCGTCCTCGGCCCTGCTCGAGGTGCTCGATCCCGAGCAGAACTCGACGTTCATGGACCATTACCTCGAGGTCGAATACGACCTGTCGAGCGTGATGTTCGTGACGACGGCGAACACGTTGAACATCCCCGCGCCGCTGATGGATCGCATGGAGATCATCCGCATCGCCGGCTATACAGAGGATGAAAAGATCGAGATCGCCAAGCGGCACCTGATGCCCAAGGTGGTGCGCGATCATGCATTGCAGGCGAAGGAGTTCTCCGTCTCCGACGACGCGATCCGCGGCATCATTCAGACCTACACAAGGGAAGCCGGGGTGCGCAGCCTGGAGCGCGAGCTGATGAAGCTCGGACGCAAGGCTGTGACCGAGATCCTGAGGACGAAGAAGAAGACGGTCAACATCACGCCGGCCAATCTGGCCGACTATCTCGGTGTGCCGCGCTTCCGCTTCGGCCAGGTCGAGGCCGACGATCAGGTCGGCGTGGTCACCGGGCTTGCCTGGACGGAAGTCGGCGGCGAACTGCTGACTGTCGAAGGCGTTATGATGCCCGGCAAGGGCCGCATGACGGTGACCGGCAATCTGCGCGACGTGATGAAGGAATCGATCTCCGCGGCGGCTTCGTATGTCCGCAGCAGAGCGCTCGATTTCGGCGTCGAGCCGCCGCTGTTCGACAAGCGTGACATCCACGTCCACGTGCCGGAGGGTGCCACGCCCAAGGACGGCCCGTCGGCCGGCGTGGCGATGGCCACCGCGATCATCTCCGTCCTGACGGGCATTCCGATCAGGGCCGATGTAGCGATGACCGGCGAGATCACGCTGCGCGGCAGGGTGCTGCCGATCGGCGGCCTGAAGGAGAAGCTGCTTGCAGCGCTTCGCGGCGGCATCAAGAAGGTGCTGATCCCGGAAGATAACGCCAAGGATCTGGCGGAGATTCCGGACAATGTGAAGAACGGCATGGAGATCGTCCCGGTCTCACGGGTCGGCGAGGTCCTGCGTCATGCGCTGGTCCGCATGCCGGAGCCGATCGAGTGGGTCGAGCCTGTCAATCCTCCGGCCGATGTCGAGGCCGGGGACGACGCTGGCAAGTCGCTCGCGCATTAGATCTTGCTAAGGTTGCATTGCACAAAGAGAGAGCCGGGCTTCGCGCCCGGCTTTTTCATGTTAAAAACCGCAGAATTCCGGGCTTTTTTCGCATTCCCGGTCGCTTTTCGACTTGGGTTCCGAGACGCTTCTTTCTAAAGTCCGTTTCCTGCCGGGACGAGTCGTAAGTCCCGGTTTTCTCATGGAAGGGAATTTTGATGAACAAGAACGAACTGGTGTCCGCTGTCGCCGACTCCGCAAGCATTTCGAAGGCTGACGCGCAGTCGGCCGTCGATGCGGTGTTCTCCGTGATCACTGGCGAATTGAAGAAGGGCGGCGATGTCCGGCTTGTCGGCTTCGGAAATTTCACCGTGTCAAAACGCGCTGCTTCGACCGGCCGCAACCCGCAGACCGGCGCCGAAGTGAAGATTCCGGCCCGCACGGTGCCGAAGTTCTCGGCCGGCAAGGGCCTCAAGGACGCGGTCAACTAAGACCTTTTTTCTTTAAGTCCAGAAAAGCCGGGCGTGCCCGGCTTTTCTTTTTGCCCCCGCCTCGGAAAGCCAAAGCTTCGAACTAGACTAGGCCGTCGGCGCATCGGCGCGCATCAGCCCGTCCTGCTTGAGATCCGCCCACAGGCCAGCCGGTATCTTGGTGTCGAGCAGCGCGCGGTTGCCTTGAACCTCGGCCGGACGCTGGCCGCCGGGGATCACCGACACGACTGAAGGGTGCCGAAGCGGGAACTGCAACGCCGCCTCGATCAGCCGCACGCCGTGGCGCTTGCAGACCGCCTCGATGCGCGCCACGCGGTCAAGCACATCCTTTGGCGCCTCGCTATAATTGTAGAAGGCGCCGGGCTTCGGACCTGTGGCCAGGATGCCGGAGTTGTAGGGGCCGCCGAGAACGATGCCGATGCCGCGCTTTTCGCAGAGCGGCAGAAAGGTAGCCAGCGCCTCCTGCTCGAGCAGCGTATAGCGGCCGGCAAGCAGGAAGAGGTCGAAATCCCCGCGCTCGGCCAAAGTCTGGCAGACCTGCCATTCGTTGATGCCGCCGCCGAACGCCTTGATCACGCCCTGGTCGCGCAGCGCCAGCAGGCCGTAATAGCCGGACGACATGAATTCCTCGATGCGCCGGTCCGACGTCTCCTTGCTGCCATGCGTGAAGATGTCGACATCGTGCACGAAAAGGATGTCGATGCGGTCGACGCCCAGCCGCTCCAGCGAGGCCTCGAAGGAGCGCATGACGCCGTCATAGCTGTAGTCGTAGACCTCCTTGCGCGAGGGCGTGTCGAAGAACTTGCCGATGCCGGTGCGTTCGCCCGGCGGGCAGGCGCGCATCAGGCGCCCGACCTTCGTGGAGAGCACGTAGTCGTCGCGCTTCTTCGATCGCAGGAACGGGTTCAGTCGGGTCTCCGACAAGCCGAGCCCGTAGAGCGGCGCGGTGTCGAAGTAACGACAGCCGGTCTGCCATGCCGCCTCAAGTGCGGCGTTGGCGTCCTCGTCGGAGATGGCGCGGTAGAGATTGCCGAGCGGAGCGGTGCCGAAGCCGAGTTCGGTGAAGGTGATGCCGCCATTGCCGATACGTTCGAAATGCCGTGTCTTCATCTGCTGCGATATCCTGGATTGATTTGTCAGACATGACACTATCACGCTGGCGGCTCAGCAAAAGCGCCGCGGCTCGTTGGCGACGAATTTTCGCGGTGATAGCATGAACAAAAACAAGCCTTTCGCTGGAAATGCTGTCGCGGTCGTTCCGCCTTTCCAGTGTCGATAGGATGAAACCGTCATGACGCAGATGTTCGATACCGCGCTGGACGAGCTTGCCGCCGTCGTGCGGCGCATCGACGACACCCGGGTCGATGCCGCCTGCGAAATGCTGGCCGGCGCCGGCAAGATTGTCGTCTATGGCTGTGGCCGCGAAGCACTGCAACTCAAAGGCTTCGCCATGCGGCTGTTCCATCTCGGTCTCCCGGTCTCGGTCGTCGGCGACATGACCACGCCGCCGCTGGGGCCGGGCGATGTCTTCCTGGCAAGTTCCGGACCAGGCGAGACAACAACGGTGCTGACCTTGATGCGGGTGGCGCGCGAGGCGGGCGCCAAGCGGCTGCTGGTCACGGCGGAGGCCGCTGGCAGCGCAACGAAGCTCGCCGACTTTGCGCTGCTCATTCCGGCGCAGACCATGGCCAGCGATCAGGGGGCCGCCAGAACCTCGGTGCTGCCGATGGGCTCGCTGTTCGAAGGCGCGCTGTTCCTGCTGTTCGAGATCATGGTGTTGAAACTCAAGGCGCTCACCGGCGCGACGCCGGAAACAATGCGCGCCCGCCATACGAACATGGAGTAGGGCGATGCGCTACGAATTGATGCTGCCGCACCAGATCCGCACGGCGATCGACGAGAACTGGCCGGTCGTGCTGCCGCTTGGCGTGCTCGAATACCACGGCGAGCACATGGCGGTCGGCATGGACACGCTGGCGGTCGTCAAGATGCTGGAGCTGTTCGAGAAGGAGGCCGACATCGTCATCCTGCCGCCCTTCTACTATGGCGCGGCGAGCTATGCGGTGGCGGCCCCGGAAGGCAGCGGATCGATCCAGGTCGGCGGCGGACAGTTGGCGCCATTCGCGGAGGAGCTGTTCTTCAGCCTGCTGCGCGTCGGCTTTCGCAACATCCACGCCATTGTCCACCACCAGACCGAGAACTTCGTCGCCGGCATGCCGACCGATCTCGCCTTCAAGACCGCCGGCCGGCAAGCGATCTTTCGCTTTCTGGAGAAGGAGCGCGGCGAGGGGTGGTGGGGCTCCGACAAGATGGCCGACTACTATGCCGGCCACGCCCAGGGCGAGAACGTCTTCAACTGGGTCCAGGTGCACCCGCTGATGCCGGCCGCGGTGATCGGCAAGTATCCGTTCGACCATGCCGGCATCGGCGAGACCTCGCTGATGCTCGCACTCTGTCCCGAGGCGGTCGATGCGGGCCGCTTCGCCGACAATACAAGCTGGTACACGAAAGGCGCATCGGACGCGTCGGCCGAGCTGGGCCAGACGGGCGTCGCCATGATCCTCGAGCATTTGCGGACGGCGCTCACGGCGCGCTGATGGTCGCTTCTCAGGCGTGGCAAGGCTCCCTATATATTAGATACTCATAATATTATACTATGCGACCAACGCCGAGGGCATATGGAGCGGTGCGCGGGGTCGTAGGCCGACGAATGGCGTGCATTGCAGGCATGATTGTCATGACTGCGATCCTTGAGCCTGTGTCTGCATCTGCGCACAAAGCTGACGGCGGCTGGACATATCCGCCAGCCTGCTGTCGGGGTGATAGGACTACAGGCGACTGCGGCAGCATTCCCAGCATGACGGTCACGCCTGAAGCTGGTGGCTATGTGATCATCCTTCGACCGGGCGATCATCGCAAGGTTACCCACCAGAATCGTTATTTCGTCCCCTATGACAGCGTCATTCCATCAGGGGACGAGAGATTTCACATCTGCCTGCATCCGACCGAAGAGCATGAGAACTGCTTCTTTGCGCCGGCTGAGGCGATGTAGGTCTGTCGTCCGGGTTCGCCCGCCAATTGATCCGCACGGACTGCTACTTCACCGCACCGGCGGTCATGCCCATGATCAGGTAGCGTTCGAGCAGGATGCCGATGACCGCCAGCGGGGTGATGGCGGCGGTGGCAAGGGCCGCCATCGACCACCAGTTGATGCCTTGCGATCCGGTCTGGCTCGCGACCATGACGGGGATGGTCTTGGCGTCGGTGGATGTCAGCAGCGCGGCAAAGAAGTATTCATTCCAGCACAGCACCATCGCCAGGATGAAGGCGGCGACCATGCCGGGCAAGGCGATCGGCATGACGATGCGGAAGAAGGCACCCCAGATCGTGAGCCCATCAACGAGGGCGGCTTCCTCGAGCTCGACCGGGATCGAATTGAATTGGTCGCGCATGATCCAGATGACGATCGGCAGCACCATCAGCGTGTAGAGCAGGACCAGCCCGATGCGTGTGTCGAGCAGCCCGACCTCCCGGTAGAGGACCAGGAACGGGAGCGCCAGAACCACTGGGGGCAGGATCAACTGCGACAGGAAGAAGAAGGAGATATCCTCGTTCTTGAACCAGGCGAAGTGATAGCGATAGCGGGTGAGACCGTAAGCGGCGAGGCTGCCGATGACGATGGCAAGGCTCGAAGCGCCGACCGAGGTGATGACCGAATTCATGAAACGCTTGAGGAACTCGTCACGCACGGTGGAGGTCTGGAAGATCGAGTCCGGCGACAGCCCGAGCGAGCGCCAGCCTTTCCAGTCGGGCTGGTAATCCACGAAGGGGATGAGATGGCCTTGCGTGACGTCGACCGCCGATTTGAAAGACGTCGATATCGTCCAATAGATCGGGAACAGGCAGATGAAGGCCCAGAACACCAGCGCTCCGTAAATGAAGATGCGGCTGGTGATGAAGGCGGCCGGCGAGCGGATGTCGGAGACGGTGTAATCGGTGGTCTGGACGCTCATGATCTCGACCGCTCAGTTGACGTTACGCACGAAGCGGCTGGCGAGTTTCAGCAGCCAGGTCACGAACACGATGATGATGATCAGATACGCCATGGCAAGCATCGTGCCGTATCCGACATTCGAACGGTCGCGGTACTCGCGGTAGATGAAGCTCGATATCGAGTCGGTCGCGCCGCCGGGGCCGCCGGAGGTCACCGTGATGATGATGTCGGCAAGCTTCAGTTTGAAGATGATGCGCAGGATCACCGCCGTCACCGAAACCGGCAGCATCAGCGGGAAGGTGACCTGCCAGAAGGTCTGCCACGGGGTCGCGCCGTCGACGCGCGCCGCCTCCAGCACCTCGCGCGACATCGCCTGCAGGCCGGCAAGCAGCATGATCATCATGAACGGGATGAAAGTCCAGGCATCGAGCACCATGATCGAGATGCGGGCCGTGATCGGGTTCGAGAAGAAGGCGGGGTTATCCCAGCCGAGATGCCGTGCCAGCGTCGCAGCCGGCCCGAACCGATATTCCATCAGCGACTTGCCGACCATCCACGACACGGCGACCGGCGACAGCATCAGCGGCAGAAGGAAGACGACGCGCCAGAATTTTCGCGCCTTGATCTGCGCGTTGAGGAGCAGTGCCAAGCCGAAGGCGATGACGTATTCCACCAGCACCGCCAGCACATAGAGCACCATGTTGAACAGCGCATTGCGGTAGTAGGGGTCGCGCAGCATCTGCCAGAAATTGTCGAGTCCGTTGAATTTTCGGCCCGAGAAAGAGCTGAGGTTCCAGTCGGTGAGCGCGATGTAGAAGCCGAACAGGGTCGGGAAGACCACCATGGCGATGGTGAACAGCAGCGCCGGCAGGAGAAACAGCGCGCGCTGGCCGTCCTCGCCGCGCGTCAGAACCTGACCGACACCAAGCGCTATGCCCCATAGAACGTAGGCGTAGACGACGGGACGCCAATTGTCGAAGCCGACCGTGTCGACTTCAGTCTTGTAGAGAATCTGAACCACGATCATCGCCAGAAGGCCGAGCGAGGCCGCGGCCATCAAGGCCCAGCCGAGGCGCTTGCGGCCCGGTGGAACAAGATCGGTGGAAGCGGAATGTGCCGGCCACGCATTCGCGGTCGAAATCTGATCAGCCACGCCGTTCGCCTCTTTGCGCCGATGACCGTCCTGCCGGTCTAAAAATATGGCCCGGCGACGACATGCCGCCGGGCCACGAGTTGATCATAACGCCTGCCTACATGCCAAGCGAGGCCTTGTAGAGCTTGATCTGGTTCTCGCGACCGATCTGGTCGGTCAGCTTTTCCCAGGCGGCGGCGATCGCGTCGGCGCCTTCCTGCGCTTTCATCTTGCCGGCGAAGGTGTTGGCCAGGATGTCCTCGGCGGTAGAATAATACTGGAAGATGCCGGGGATGCGCGGCTCGATGGCTGCGTTGGGATGGTTGTACGAATCGCCTTCCGATTTGAGATAGGAAGTGATGAAAGCTTCGTCGTAGCCCGCAGCCACCCATTCCGGAATGTTGAAGTGGGAGTTGCGGTAGGGCTGGAAGCCGGAAGGATAGGCCGCGCACCACAGCGACAGGTCCTTGCCGCCGAGATGGGCCGCGGCCGACCACGCCGCCTTCTTCTTCTTCTCGTCGCTGTCGACGCGGGCCATGACATAGACACCCCAGCCGAGATAGGCGCAGTTCGGCGCATAGTTCGGGCCGCTGGCGAGCTTGTCCCACTTGCCGGTCTTGGAGTTGTAGACGTCGTCCGAACCCGGCAGGATCGAGAAGCCGGTGACGTCGCCGATCACCGAGGAATCGTTGGTCTTGACGTTGGAGCCGATGTCGCCCCACCAGGGGATCATCGAACCTGTGCCGGCCAGGAACTGCTGGAAGCCGGTGGTGTTCGGGTCGGCGTTGATCTGATCCGGCGGCTCGGAGGGCAGCGCGTCGATCACGTCCTGGATGGCCCGCACCCAGGCTGGGTTGTTGATGCGCGGCTTCATGGTGTCGGCATCGAACAGCCAGGCCTTGTCGTCGGGATGCTTGGCATAGGCGCTGGCGCGGCTGCCGAGGAAGTAGAAGCCGAAACCGCCCCAGGGCTTGGGCGCGTCGAGATAGCCGTAGACGTCCTGGCCCTTGAACTGCTTGCCCTTGAGGAACTTGGTGACGGCCTGCACTTCCTGCCAGGTCTTCGGAACGCCCCATTCGGTCGTCGCGCCGCTTTCCTTCCACGCCTTGGCGAGGTCCGGATCGGAGAACACGTCAGTCCGGTAGTTGAAGTTGTGCGTGTCGCCGTCGATGGTGACGCGGTACTGCTTCCCGTCCCAGGTGCCGACCGGCGGCTTCAGGTAGTTGACGAGATCGTCCATGTCGATCTGCTTCTTGACCCAATCGGGCATTTCGGAGGTAAGGCCCTTGCCGCAGACGTCGCCCTCGAAGGGCGCGCCCATCTCGATGATGTCGAAGTCGACGGTGCCGGTGGCGATCGACTGCTGCAGGCGGGCGTTGTAGTCAGCCTGGGCGAGGTCGATCCAGCTGATCTTCGCGCCCGTATAGGCCTCCCAAGGCTTCAGGAAACCGCGGAACAGCACGTTGTGGAGGTTCTGGTTGTTGAGGCCCATGAAGGTGAGCTCGACGCCGGCGAATTCACCTTCCTTGACGTTCGCCTTGGTCGCTTCCAGGCAAAGCTCGCCGACTTTCTGGAAGTCGGCGTCCGTCGGCTGGCCTTTGCCGACGCCCGGAATCTGCAGGATTTTCGCGCGCAGATCGTCAGCCGCAGCGGCCGGCCGGGTCAGCGCGCCAAGCCCGGCGCCCGATGCCGCGGCGATTGCAGCCATGCTGGCCGCACCTTTCAACACATCGCGGCGGGACGCCCCGGCACGCACCAGTTTTTCGTAAAGATCGACTCTCATCGCAAGGTTCCTCCCAGAACTTCAGTCGTGAATTGAATTGCCAATCTCTCGGACGCCGAAACGTCTGCGGTTCTCCTATACCATAGGGGGACGTCGGACCCCACCCTGCGTCGCCTGGAGATCCGATTCCGGGGACAAGGATCGGTTGTTCGGATTGGCGCACTCCACTATTCGCGTAATCGATTACCCTGTCAACAAGAATGGCTTTTTATCTATAAGATACCGACTTGCCCTTGCTGTTGGCAATGGCTAGCTTGACCCAAAACGATAGGGGAGACGATGGCTCAAGTCGCGATTACCAATGTGGCCAAGGCATTCGGACCCGTCAAGGTTCTGCATGAGGTCAGCGTCGACATTGCCGACGGCCAGTTCGTCGTTCTGGTCGGACCTTCGGGGTGCGGCAAGTCCACGCTGTTGAGGATGGTGGCGGGACTGGAAACAGTCTCCGGCGGAACCATTTCGATCGGTGACCGCATTGTTAACAACCTGCCGCCCGCCAAGCGCGATATTGCCATGGTGTTCCAGAACTATGCGCTCTATCCGCACAAGACGGTCGAGCAGAACATGGCCTTCGCTCTGAAGCTGCGCAAAACCGATCCCGCGGTGGTGGCCGAACGCGTCAAGCGCGCGGCCGACATCCTCGATCTCAATCCCTACCTCAAGCGCTATCCGCGCCAGCTTTCCGGCGGCCAGCGCCAGCGCGTCGCCATGGGCCGCGCCATTGTGCGCAATCCGCAGGTGTTCCTGTTCGACGAGCCGCTCTCCAATCTCGACGCCAAGCTCAGGGTGCAGATGCGCACCGAGATCAAGGAACTGCACCAGCGGCTGAAGACCACCACCATCTATGTCACCCACGACCAGATCGAGGCCATGACCATGGCCGACAAGATCGTGGTCATGCGCGATGGGCGCATCGAGCAGGTCGGGGCGCCGCTCCAGCTGTTCGACCGGCCGGCCAACCTGTTCGTTGCCGGCTTCATCGGCTCGCCGGCGATGAACCTGCTCAAGGGCACCGTGCGCAAAGGCGAGAAGGCGGTTGTCGACATTGCAGGCACGGCGTTTCCGCTTCCGGCCGGCAGTTCCGCGCAGGAAGGACAGGCCGTCGTCTATGGCGTGCGGCCGGAGCATCTGGAGATTCATCCCGAAGGCGTCGCGGCCACGATCTCGGTGGTCGAGCCGACCGGCTCGGAAACGCTGGTGTTCGTGCGTTTCGGCGAGGGCGAAATGGTGGCGCTGTTCCGCGAGCGCCACGACTTCAAGCCGGGCGATACGCTGAAGCTCAGGCCGCGGCTCGACCATGTCCATCTCTTCGACGCAGGGACCGGCATTCGTCTCTGACCGCAACCAGACTTCATGAGGGAATCATGCTCAAAGGAATCGATCCGCTGCTCAATGCTGATGTGCTCCAGGCGCTGCGCGCCATGGGACATGGCGACGACCTGATCATCGCCGACACCAATTTCCCCTCCGACTC
Organism: Mesorhizobium sp. M3A.F.Ca.ET.080.04.2.1; assembly: GCF_003952525.1. Lineage (NCBI taxonomy): Bacteria > Pseudomonadati > Pseudomonadota > Alphaproteobacteria > Hyphomicrobiales > Phyllobacteriaceae > Mesorhizobium > Mesorhizobium sp. M3A.F.Ca.ET.080.04.2.1. The sequence continues at coordinate 6,023,210 of NZ_CP034451.1, forward strand.
GGTTGCCAAACGGACCGTGCTCGGCAAGCTGCTGCGCATCGACGCGCCGGCGGCGGCGGTGGCGAAGGCCGTGCTGTCCATCTATCCGCTCGACACCTTTGTGAACGATGCAGCCGCCCGCATGGAGATTGTCGGCAAGCCGAACGAGATCCCGCCGGTTCAGAAGGAGGTGCAGAAGGAGATCGACGCGGCGGAAGGCAAGTCGTGGCCGATGATCTCGATCGAGCGCTACGCCTTCTATGAGCGGGCCAAGAAGGCCTATTGCGTCATCCAGACCGGTGAGCGCCGCTTCTATGGCTGCTTCGCCTTCCGCAAGGGCGTCATTCCGCCGGACGCGGAGTAAGGAGATGGCTGCCGGCAAGTCTGTCGTCACTAAGCCTATCGTGATTTTGGGTGTCTTCGTCGCGGACACCGCCTACCGCGCCGATCGCCAGCCGCGCATGGGCGAGACGATCCTCGGCAATTCGTTCAAGCTGGGGCCGGGCGGCAAGGGGTCGAACCAGGCGGTGGCCGCCGGCAAGCTCGGCGCCGACGTCACCTTCCTGACCAGGCTCGGCGTGGATGCCTTCGCCGATATGGCGAAGCAGACCTGGGGCGGCGCTGGCGTCAAGAGCGCCGTCATCGACACGCCGGACAGCTACACCGGTGCCGCCTATATCTTCGTGGAGGAGGGTAGCGGCAACAATGCCATCATCGTCAGCCCGGGCGCGGCGATGCTGATCTCGCCCGCGGATATCGAGGCGCATGCCGATCTGATCCGCTCAGCGGGCGTTTTCGTCACCCAGCTCGAGCAGCCGATCGAGGCGGCGCTGAAGGCACTGGAGATCGCGCGCGGGGCAGGGGTGACCACCATCCTCAACCCCGCACCGGCCGCCAGCCTGCCGGACCGCATCTATGCGCTTTGCGATTATGTCACGCCGAATGAGACGGAAGCCGAAGGACTGACGGGCATCAAGGTGTCGTCGGTCGACGACGCGCGCCGGGCCGCCGACAAGCTGCTCGCGAAGGGCTGCGGCGCGGCGATCATCACCCTTGGCGACAAGGGCGCGCTGCTGCACACGAAAGATCGCTCGGACCATGTCGGCGCCGTGAACGCCGGCCCTGTGGTCGAGACCACCGGGGCGGGCGATGCCTTCAATGGCGGCCTGGCGGCGGCGCTGGCCAAGGGCGATGCGCCCCTGCACGCCGTGCGCTTTGCCTGCGCGGTCGCCGGCATTTCGGTAACCCGACCCGGCACCGCCCCGTCGATGCCGACGCTGGAGGAAGTCGAGGCGCTGCTGGCCGGGCGCTGATTTCCGTCAGCAAGGACTTTTGCCTCGCGGTGGCGAATTTGGCGCAAGCGATGTGCCGGATAACCCAGTAGCCAAAAGCGCAAGCCTGGCCGCACGATACGAGTCGCTATGTTTTTGCAGTCTCGAGGGCGAAGGTCGCGATCGTGAGGTGACCCTCAGTAGTGCGCGGTGAGATTGATCTTCCCGAGGCGCGTTCGTGCGTCGATCACTCGCGCCTGTTCGGACCGGATCCTGCAGCAAAGCGCAAGATTGAGACCAACGCCGCCGCAGCCATCGTCGAGCAATTCGTTAGCGCGGTTAAGAGCCCGCTCGGCCCGCTTCAGGCGCTGTCTCGCCTGGGCCAGTTCAAAGCTGATGATTTCGGCCATTGCCCTTCCTTCGGATTTGACATCCCTTCAAGTTCGAAATCGGTGCGCACCGGATTGGTTCCGACACACGGCTCGCACAGGTCGTCGCATTGGGCTTCGCGTCGCAGGCAGAGAAGTCTTCCATGGGCAGGCCAGGGGTGAACTCACTCCCGGCCTTCTCGCATCGGGAGCAGGTCAAAATACCGCTGCTGGTGGGAGCTGACCGCTTTCTGCGGGCACCGCATCGGGTCTTGCGAAGAATTGGTTCGACGCGCTCGTCGGGTTATGGAGTTTCCACGACTATCCCAGATCGGACGTCTCGCGGTCGCAGAGTGCTGCCACGAGAAAGCGAACGACGGTCCTGGATGTCATGACGCGGCGATAAGGCAGGATTATCCGTGATCCAAATGGCGCGAGTGACGGGGCTCGAACCCGCGACCTCCGGCGTGACAGGCCGGCACTCTAACCGACTGAGCTACACCCGCGCACTGACGAGCACGTGTCAGCCGTGTTCGTCGTTGGGGCGCTGGATAAGGGGTTCGCCTGCGGGTGTCAAGCGCGGCATTTGTTCATAAACGCAAACAGGAGAAGGTTTTTTGACAGGCACACAGCAGTTGCGGAATTCCGCTCGACGACCAGCCTCGCGTCGGTTCATTTGGCCTTGCGAATGCCGCCCTAACTGCTTAAAGGTCCGGCCCGGAGCGGGCGATTAGCTCAGTTGGTAGAGCGCTTCGTTTACACCGAAGATGTCGGCGGTTCGAGCCCGTCATCGCCCACCATTTCGTCGGATCACCGAAACAAGTCTGCCGTGGCGCCCCTTCTCGGGTCGCCGGCTTTGCAAGCTTAGAGGTATTGCGCGAGCTTCTTGCCGACGATCAGGAACCGCAGCGGGTCGACCGCTTCGCCGTTGTGGCGCACTTCATAGTGGAGATGCGGGCCGGTCGAGCGGCCGCTGCTGCCGGTCTTGCCGATCTCGTCGCCGGCGGCAAGCTTCTGGCCGACGGTCACGTCGATTTCGCTGAGATGCCCGTAGCGTGTGGAAAAGCCGTTACCGTGATCGACCTCGACCATGCGGCCGTAGCCGCCGGCCCAGCCGGCCTTGGTGACGGTGCCTGCCGCGGTGACCTTGGCCGGCATGCCGATCGGGGCCCTGAAATCCATTCCCGTGTGCAAGGCCGCCGTGCCGAGGATCGGGTCGGTACGCACGCCGAACGGGCTGGTCACGTTATGGCCGGGGGCAGGGTTGGTAAGTGGCAGCTTACGTGCCTCTTTCTTGATCTGGTCAAGCGCATCAAGGGCCTCGTCCAGCTCCTTGACCTTGCTGTCGAAGATCATCGCGGAATCGAGCGGGACCAGAGGGCCGCCGACGTCGTTCTTGTCGAGTTCGCTGTCGACAGGCAGGCCGGCTGTCTGCAGTGCTTGCGTGATCGCGTCGGCGTTCCGGTAGGCGTTGTCGGCAAGGGTGGCGATGCGGGAGAGTTGCTGGGTTTCGATGGCTTTGAGCGAGGCGTTGATCGACACGAACAGCTTGTCGGCGCGATCGGCGGCAGTCTCGTTGTCCAGCGGATCCGATCTCGTCGCCCACAGCGAGAACGGCCTGGTGTCACCGGCGCCGAGGCTGACGGAGTAGGTCGGCGCCTGCGAGATGCTGCCCGTCACTTCGGCGCGGTCGTCGGGTTTGGTCGCCGCATCGCCGGTCGCCGGCGCATCGCCGACTTCGGTTTCGGCGCGTTCAAGGAGCGGTCCAAGCCGTCCGTGACGCTGGCTGAGCTGGGTCTGCCTGGCCAGGAGCTCGCCGACCTTGGTTTCCATGAGTTGCTGGTCGAGAAGCTGGCGGCTGGTAATGCGGTCGACCTGTGCGCGGAGCGCGGAGATGCGATCCTCATAGGCCTGCTGCATGCGCGCCTGTCTGGCCGTAGCCGCGCCGATCAGGTCATCGCGCAGCACCAGATAGGACGTGGCGAGCAGGTAGCCGATGGCGATTGCCGCCAGGGCGGATCCGATGAGGGCCGCCAGCCAGGGGCGTATGGTGAAATGCCGGATCTCGTTGCCGCGCGCGATGATGACCGTGTGGGGTTCCTTGCGCCTGCCGAAAACTGCTGACTGACCGGTTGACTTCACGGGACCGAGCTTTCGTTGCAACGCCGACGACGAGCCCGAATTACACATTATTAGGGTTAACAAAGCTTTGCGGACTGGATGCTCGCGGTAACGAATGTATGCGGCCGCGAGAGTGCCCTGCGGTGCCGGGACCGGGAGCCTCAGAGGGTTCGCACCGCCTCCAGCACGTCCTCGGCATGACCCTTGACCCGCACCCGGCGCCAGATGCGGGCTATGCGTCCGTCCCTGCCGATCAGGAAGGTGGCGCGCTCAACGCCCATGTATTTGCGTCCGTACATGGCCTTTTCGACCCACAGGTGGAAGGCCTCGATCACCTTCCGCTCCTCGTCGGCGACGAGATCGACGGTGAGGTCGTACTTCTGTTTGAATTTGTCGTGCTTCTTGACGCTGTCCGGCGAAAGCCCGATTACTGCGGCGCCAGCCTTCTCGAACTCCGGCTTCAGCTGCGAAAAGCCGATCGCCTCGTTGGTGCAGCCCGTGGTGTCGTCCTGGGGATAGAAGTAGAGTACGACTGGCTTTCCCCGCAACGCGGCGAGGCTGAGAGTGCCGCCTCCGTCGCGCGGGAGATCGAACTGCGGCGCAAGGTCGCCCACCTCGAGATCTGCCATATCGATGCCCCTGTTTATGGTTACGCGCGGGAAGGCATCGATATAACGTGAAGCGGGGATTCGTCCATGACGAGTTCGTCACAACGGAATATTGCGTGGATCAGGAGCAACCGCAGCACGAGAAGATCAGGTTCAGGCGTGACGAGATCACCGACCTGGGGACGTTTCCGTCCGCGTGCAGCGTGCCGCCGCTCGGCCGGGCTTCGGTCCGCCGCCGTTTCCGTATTCTCGGCCGGTTGTTTGCCGGGCTCTGCACGCTCGTGCTTCTCGCCGCCGCTGCACTCTATGTGCTCGGCTCCTCGGGCATCGGCACCGATCGGCTGCGGGCCGAGGCCGAGGCGGCGATCGAGAAACTGGCCGGCGTCGATGTCAACGTCGCCGTCGGCCCGGCGCGGCTGACGCTCGACGGATCGAGCTTCGTTGCCCTGCAGGTCAGCGATGTCAGCCTGAAAAGCGCCGACGGCAGGCCGATGGCCGATGTCGGTCGCGTCCGCTTCGGCATCCGCCTTCTGCCGCTCCTGTCGGGGGAGGTGCGATTGACGAGCGCCAGGTTCTCCGACGCGCGCATCGTGACCGCGGCAATGCCGTCCGGCGGCGGCGACTGGGCGGCGGCGCTGCGCAACGAGGACGGGCTTGTCGATCCCGAAAAGGTGGCGGCCGTGGTGTTTGCCGGCGTCAATGATGCGCTGGACGCCGTGCGCGAGGACTCGATGCGCCGGATCGAGCTTCGCAATGTCGAGTTCGAATTACCCAATTCGGGACCGATAAAGCGCGTGACTGTCGGCGACGCGACGGTCGCCCAAAGCGGCACGGGCAGCATGCAGCTTTCAGCCGATGCCGATGTCGACGGCAGGCACGTCACCTTGATCGCATCCGCCACCCGCGACGCCAACGCCAGGCGGGTGGCGACGCTCGACGCCGATCTTCAGATGGCTGACGCCGCCGCACACTCAACCGCCAGCGACACAGCGGCTGCCGATGGAGGCCGGCTCGGGACGGTTGCGCTGAAGCTTTCGGGCGCGGAAGCGTCCGGCGAAACGCCGTCGCGCCTGTCGGTCTCGCTGGCGCTCACCGGCTCGGTGCTCGATCTCGGCACGCGCGGCCAACTGTCGGCCGATGTCGATGCCGATGCCACGCTGGTGGCTGGCTCGAACAAGATTTCTGTCGACAGGCTGCAGATCAAGACCGGCCGCTCGAGCTTCGATTTCGCTGGCTCGATCGGGCCGAAGCCGGCGAGCGCGGCGGGCGAGCCCTCCTATCGCTACGACCTCACCAGCGACGGCTCGACGCTTGCGCCTTCGGAATCGCCGGAGCCGGCGCTCAAATTCCTCGCCCGCATCGCCGGCGTCTACCAGACGAAGAGCCGCAAGCTTGTCGCCGAGCAGATCGGCGTGCGCTCCGGCAGCCAGAGCGAGGTACTGGGTTCGGCGGCGCTCGCCTTCATCGACAATGGTCCGCCGGGAATTTCCCTCTCGCTCAACGTGCACGACATGCCGGTCTCGCATGTCAAGCAATTGTGGCCCTGGTTCTCGGCGCGCAACGCGCGCCTTTGGGTGCTAGACAATCTGTTCGGCGGACGCGTCGTCGATGCCAACCTGCAGTTCCAGGTGGCGCCGGGCCGGCTCGGCAATGGCGTTCCGCTCTCGGGCAACGAGGTGTTCGGCCGCTTCCAGGTCGAGGGCTCGCGTTTCGACACGGCGGGACGCATCCCGCCGATCCGCGACGCGGTCGGCGTCGTCGCCTTCCACGGCAACGACGTCGACATCTCGCTCTCCTCGGGCAGCGTCTTCATGGCGAGCGGCCGCACGGTGGCAGCAAGCGGCGGCACGCTGACGGTGAAGGAGGCGAACCACTCGCCGGTGATCGGCGCGCTCGACATCGACGTCGCCGGCGAGGCGCCGGCGATCGCCGAACTCGCTTCCTATGAGCCGATCAACGCCATGCGCCATGTCGGACTGGCACCGGAAGACCTGACCGGAACGGTTACCGGACACGTCCGCGCCGATATCCCGCTGACCTCCGGTGTCGACACCTCGACGCTCGATTGGCAGGTGGCTCTGGACTACAAGGATCTGTCGCTCGCCAAGCCCTTCGAGGACCAGACGGTCACGGAAGCCGACGGCTCGATCACGGTCAGCCCCGACCGGGCGGTGATCTCGGCCGACGCCAGGCTCAACGGTATTCCGGCAGCACTCGATCTGGTCGAGCCGCTCGAGGACAACGGGCCGCCGCGGGGCCGCAAGGTTACGCTCCTGATCGACGACCAGACGCGCGCGGCGATGATGCCGGGGCTGTCGCCGCTGCTTTCCGGAACGATCAAGGTGGCGATCGACAAGAGCGGCGAGGGCAGTCAGGAGGTCTCCGCCGACCTAACCAGTGCGAAACTCGATATCCCATGGGCGGGGTGGAGCAAGGGCGCCGGCATCCCCGCGAAGGTTAACTTCACAATGGCCAAGTCCGGCGGCACCACCACGTTGTCGGATTTCGATCTCGACGGAAAAAGCTTCTCCATCGATGGGGATGTGACTCTCGTCAACGGCGCGCTGACCTCGGCCCGCTTCAGCAAGGTCGCGCTCAACCGGGGCGACAATGTCGCCGTCTCGGTGAAGCGGTCGGGCAAGAGCTATGCGGTCGATGTCAGCGGCGAGTCGCTCGATGCCCGCTCGCTGATCAAGCAGTTCACCTCCGACGTCGATACGGCCACAAAAGGCGCCGGGGCCGATGCGATCTCGGTCAGCGCCGACGTGAAATCGCTGACCGGCTTTCACGACGAGGTCTTGTCCAATCTCAAGCTGGATTACAGCGGCGCCGGGTCAAAGGTGAAGGGACTCGAAGTCAGCGCAACGGCGAGTTCCGGCGCCGCGGTCAGCGTAAGCAACACCACCGGCGACGCCGGGCGCACGCTCAGGATGAAGTCGGCCGATGCCGGTGCGATCCTGCGGTTCCTCAACATATACGAGCACATGGAGGGTGGGGCGATCACGCTGTCGCTCTCGGGTGCGGCCGACGGTCCGATGAAGGGCCAGGTCGATGCCAGCAACTTCTATGTCGTCAACGAGCCCAAGCTCGCCTCGATCGTGTCGACCAAGCCCGCCGGCGACACGCGCAGCCTGAACCAGGCGGTCAAGGCCGACATCGACACATCGAGGGTTCAGTTCGAGCGCGGCTTTGCCGAGATCGACAAGGGGGAGGGCTATCTGAGGCTGGCGAACGGCGTGCTGCGCGGACCGCGCATCGGCACCACCTTCCAGGGCATCCTTTACGATCAGAACAACAACATGGATATGACCGGCACCTTCATGCCGGTCTACGGCCTCAACCGCATCTTCGGCGAACTGCCGCTTTTCGGTCCGCTGCTCGGCAACGGCCGGGACCGCGGCCTGATCGGCGTCACCTTCCGGCTGAGGGGCAACGCCAACAAGCCGAGCCTCGACATCAACCCGCTCTCGGTGATTGCGCCCGGAATATTCCGGTCGATCTTCGAATACCGCTGATCCGGCAGATCAGATCGGACGCACCAGAACGTGCTTCTTCCTGCCTAGCGAGAGCTTTACGACGCCCTCAGCGCCCAGATCTTGGCGCGTCACCATGCGCCGGTCATCCGTCACCGGCTGGTCGTTGAGCCGCACTGCACCGCCCTGGACGTGCCTGCGTGCCTCGCCGTTGGAGGTGGCGAGCCCCGCGGTGACGAAGAGCGACAGGATGCCGATACCGGCCTCGAGCTCCCCCTTGGCCACCTCGACGCTGGGCAGCGTGTCGGCGAGCGCGCCTTCCTCGAAGGTCTTGCGGGCTGTCTCGCTGGCAGTGTCGGCGGCCACGCGGCCGTGCAGCATGGCAGTGATCTCGGTGGCGAGGATCTTCTTGGCTTCGTTGATCTCCGAGCCGCCGAGCTTTTCGAGGCGGGCGACCTCGTCCAGCGGCAGCGTCGTATAGAGCTTCAGGAAGCGGCCGACGTCGGCGTCCTCGGTGTTGCGCCAGTACTGCCAGAACTCGTAAGGCGACAGCATGTCGCCGTCGAGCCAGACCGCGCCCGAGGCCGACTTCCCCATCTTGGCGCCTGAAGAGGTGGTAAGCAGCGGCGTGGTCATCGCGAACAACTGCACGCCCTCCATGCGGTGACCGAGGTCGATGCCGTTGACGATGTTGCCCCACTGGTCGGAGCCGCCCATCTGCAGGCGGCAGCCGAGGCGCTTGTAGAGCTCGACGAAGTCATAGGCCTGCAGGATCATGTAGTTGAATTCGAGGAAGGACAGCGACTGCTCGCGATCGAGCCTGAGCTTGACAGAGTCAAAGGCGAGCATGCGGTTGACGGAGAAATGCCGGCCGACATCGCGCAGGAAATTGACGTAGTTGATCTCCATTAGCCAGTCGGCATTGTTGACCATGACCGCATCGCCAGCGCCGCTGCCAAACTTCAGGTAAGGCGCGAAATTGCGGCGGATGCCGACGAGATTGTCCTCGATATCCTGCGGCGTCAGCAGCTTGCGCGCCTCGTCCTTGAAGGATGGATCGCCGATCATCGAGGTGCCGCCGCCCATCAGCGCGATCGGCCGGTGCCCGGTCTGCTGCAGCCAGTGCAGCATCATGATCTGGATCAGCGATCCGGCATGCAGGCTCTTGGCCGTTGCGTCGAAGCCGATATAGGCACTCACCGTCTCCGTGGCGAAGAGCTGGTCAAGGCCGGCCTCATCCGAAATCTGGTGGATGAAGCCGCGCTCGCTCATGATGCGCAGGAAATCGGACTTGTAGGCGGACATCTGTTTCTTCCCGGAGATCGCCCGGCTCTCAGCCAGGCGTGACATGAAGGCGCGCGTTTAGCATCCGCGGGCGATCAGCAAAAGTGGTTTCCGGTTTTGCGTCCGATCGCCCGCCAGGCAAAGACGGGCGGATCAGCAAAAGTGGTTTCCGGTTTTGCGTCCGATCGCCCGCCAAACCAAGCCAGCGATCCGCCGTTGGTCGGTTCGAGTCCGCCTTGCGGCCGGGCGCACGTCCTTGCCTCATCCCTTCTGCTGGCGTAATGAGGCGCCCGCGCAAGGGCGGCCCACAAGCCGCCGCGACGGGGCAATCCCGCAGATCATGTCCGGAACGCTCCCGCGATGAACAGAAACTACCTCATCCTCCTTCTGTTCAGCCTGCTGATGACTTTCGGCGGGCTGGTCAGCCTGCCGCCGATCGACCGCGACGAGTCCCGCTTCGTGCAGGCGACGAAACAGATGGTCGAGACCGGCGACTATGTCGATATCCGCTTCCAGGAAACTTCGCGCTACAAGAAGCCCGTCGGCATATACTGGCTTCAGTCGGCGGTCGTGGCGCTGAGCGGCGACGGCGCCGCGGCGCCGATCTGGGTCTACCGGCTGGTCTCGATGCTCGGCATCGCCTTTGCCGTCGTCGGCATCGCCTGGACCGGCAAGAAGCTATTCGGCGCCGAAGCCGGTCTCGCCGCCGGACTGATGATGGCGGCGATCTTCGCCACTGCTTTCGAGGGCCGCGACGCAAAGACAGACGCCATGCTTCTGGCCTGCTGCGTGGCCGCGCAAGGCGCGCTGGCGCAAGTCTACCTGGCGGCGCGCCGCAACGAGCCGGTGGCGGCGCAACTGCCGTGGATATTCTGGATCGCGCAGGGACTCGGCATCCTCATCAAGGGCCCGGTGGCGCCGGTCTTGTCGCTGCTGACGGCCGCCACGTTGTTCGCGTTCGAGCGCGATTGGCGATGGCTCCTGAAACTGAAGCTCGTGCGCGGCATCGCCATCGTGCTCGTCATCGTGCTGCCCTGGCTCATCCTCATCACGCTGAAGAGCGGCGGCGCCTTCTTCCAGGAAGCGGTCGGCAAGGACATGCTGAACAAGGTGGCTCAGGGAGAGGAATCGCACGGGCTGCCGCCGGGCTTCTACATGCTGACCTATTCGCTGTTCATGTGGCCGTTCGGATTGATCGCGGTCGGCGCGGGCCTGCAGGCCATGAACCGCTTCTGGGACGACCCGCGCCTGCGTTTCTGCCTAGCCTGGTATATACCGTTCTGGCTGGTCTTCGAGGCGATCCCGACCAAGCTGCCGCATTATGTGATGCCGGCCTATCCCGGCATGGCGCTGCTGATCGGCTGGCTGCTGACCTTGCCGGCCGAAGAGGCGAACGCACCGTTGAAGCGCTGGCAGACATGGCTGTGGTGGGCGACCGCCTTCGGCCTAGGCGTGGTTGCGGTCGGCCTGGCGGTGATATGCATCGGAGCCCCTCTTTACCTGTCGAAGAGCTTTTCCTGGTGGAGCGTCCCGGCGGCCATGGCGGCGCTCGTCACCGGCTGGCTGGCTTTCCCGCGACAATTGCAGATCCCGCTCGGGCGCATCGCGGCGATTGCTGTCGGCGCAGGCATCACCTTCAGCCTGCTGTTCGGCGTGATTGCGCCCTCGCTGAAGCCGATCTGGCTGAGCCCGGCCATCAAGGCAGCGGTCGAGGCCAACCGTCCATGCGATACCACCGTGCTCGCCTCGGCGCCCTATCATGAGCCGAGCCTCGTATTCCTCGTCGGCACCAAGACTTTGCTCACCGATGTCGACGGGGTCGCCAAGCACCTGCTGGCCGATCCGGCCTGCGCGCTCGGGCTGGCGCCGGTTGGGGAAGAGCAGAAACTCAACGGCTTGCTTGCGGGGCAGGGCAAGACGGCAAAGCGCCTTACCGAAATCGACGGGCTCAACTATTCGTCAGGAGACAAGCTGGCGCTCGGCCTTTATCGAGTGGCTCCGTGAACAGCATCGGGCCATCGAAAGCTCCCGCAGGCTCTGCGTCGGCCATGTCCGCCGTCACCCTCTACCGCCGCTCGCTCGGCAATCTTGTCGATACGATCGCGATCGTGAGGCGGCGTTTTGCCGTGCGCCGGGCGCGCTATCCTGAGATTCCGTGGCTCGTTTGGGTGGCAGGATGGCTTCTGTTGGCCGTTGCTGTCGGCCTCATGCTCGACAGCGGCGCCGGCAGGCTTCGCGCAGGGTGGGGCCCGAGCTTCGTCCACGTCACCGATTTCTTCACGGATTTCGGCCTCGGCGGCTGGTATCTCATCCCCGCGGCGCTCTGCCTCGTGGCGGCCAATCTGACGGACTGGCGGAGCCTTTCGCGCCAGTCGCGCCTGTTCGTCTACAACTGGACCTGCCTGGCTTTCCTGGTGCTTTGCGCCGTCGGACTTTCCGGGCTCGCGGTCAATCTTTTGAAATACGGCATCGGCCGCGCGCGGCCGCTTTATTTCGACAGTTTTGGGGTGCTGTCGCTGCATCCCTTCGCCATGGACGCGCGCTTTGCAGGCTTTCCTTCTGGTCATGCCACGACAATGGGCGCGGTTTTTGGTGTCCTGCTGCTTCTCTTCCCGAGGCGCTGGCATATCGCGCTGGCAGCCACCGCCTGCATTGCCTCGACGCGCGTCTTCGTCGGCGCGCACTATCCGAGCGACACGGTGGCCGGCTTCGGGCTTGGCCTCGCCTTCGCGATTGCGTCAGGGCTGGTGTTCGCGCGGCTGGGTTTCATCTTCCGCCGGCCGTCTTCGGCAAGGCCGGTGTCCAAGCGCACCTTCCGGCTGCGATGGCCCAACAGGTCGAAGAGAAAAACATCGCTGGCGTGATAGAGCCGCGAGCATCTGTCGGCCAGCTACCCCTGGAGGAGCCCTGAGGGCCCGAAAACCTATCTCAGCCGCTTCGGCCTCGGATCGGCCAATTCGCCGGCCAGCCGCCGGTCGAGATAGTCGGCGCATTCCTCGATCAGCAGTTCGGTGTCGTTGGCGAAGAAATGGTTGGCGCCCGACAGCGTCTTCTGCGTGATGGTGATGCCCTTTTGCGTGTGCAGCTTGTCGACCAGCGCCTGCACGTCCTTCGGCGGCGCAACCTTGTCGGCATCGCCGTGGATGATCAGGCCCGACGAGGGGCAGGGCGCGAGGAAGGAGAAATCGTAGGTGTTGGGCTGCGGCGCGACCGAGATGAAGCCTTCGATCTCGGGACGACGCATCAGGAGCTGCATGCCGATCCACGATCCGAACGAATAGCCGGCGACCCAGCAGCTTTTGGAATCCGGATGCAGCGACTGCACCCAGTCAAGTGCGGCGGCCGCGTCCGAAAGTTCGCCGGTGCCGTGGTCGAACTCGCCCTGGCTGCGGCCGATGCCGCGGAAATTGAAGCGAAGCGTGGTGAAATTCCGCTTCTGGAACATGTAGAAGAGGTCGTAGACGATCTTGTTGTTCATCGTGCCGCCGAATTGCGGGTGCGGATGCAGCACGATGGCGATCGGCGCGCTCTTTTCCTTGGACGGCTGGTAACGACCTTCCAAGCGACCGGCCGGACCGGCGAAAATGACCTCAGGCATAAAACACTCCACGTGGCATACGAAGGCGCAGGCCCGGAACTCTTCTGTGGCCCGACTGTGGCCTTGACGCCGGGCAAGCGTCTTCCTAGAAGCTAGTTTAGAATTGTTCAAAACTGGGTGGCCGAACACATCCGTCCGTCCGCCCGCGCCGCAAGCCGCGTAAATAGGACGGCTTGCCTTGTGATTTCAAGGAAATAACGCTCCATCCTCGCGGAATGGCTGCTGACAGGATCGACCGAAGGAAAATGGCCGCAACCCGCGCCTATCTCGACTACAACGCCAGCGCGCCGCTCATCGCGGAATCGCGGGCGGCGATGGTCGCTGCGCTCGATGTCGCCGGCAATCCGTCGTCGGTTCATAGCGAGGGCCGCGCAGCGCGGCGGCTGATCGAGGATGGCCGGCGCGATGTGGCGAGGCTGGTCAACGCAAGGCCGGAACATGTCGTGTTCACCTCAGGCGCGACGGAGGCTGCATCGACGCTGCTGACCTCCGACTGGCAGATGGGTCGCGGCGCCGTTCGGATGAGCCATCTCTATGTCTCGGAGGCCGACCATCCCTGCATCTTAGGCGGCGGGCGGTTTGCGGCGGGGCAGGTGACGCGGACCGGCGTCGACCGAAATGGCATTGCCGATCTCGATGCGCTGACCAAGGCATTGGCCGCGCATGACAAGGCCGACGGCCTGCCCCTGGTAGCGATCCATGCCGCCAACAACGAGACCGGGGTGATCCAGCCGATCGGCCGCATCGCCGAGATCGTCAAGGCTGCTGGCGGCGTGCTGATCGTCGACGCCGTGCAGGCGGCGGGCCGGATTCCGATCGATATGTCGGCCGGTTATGCCGATTACCTGATCCTGTCCTCGCACAAGATCGGCGGCCCGAAGGGTGTCGGCGCCATCGTCGCTGCATCCGACCTGATGATGCCGAAGCCGCTGGTCAACGGCGGCGGCCAGGAGAAGGGCCATCGCGCCGGCACCGAGAACCTTGCCGGCATTGCCGGCTTCGGCGCCGCCGCGCGGGTCGCGTTCGCCGGCTTGAACGCCATGCGTGCCGTCGCGCGTCGGCGCGATGCCATCGAGGCGATTGTGCGGGAATTGACGCCGGATGCGGAAATTTTCGGAAATGGCGCGCCGAGGCTTGCCAATACGACATTCTTCGCTATTGCGGGCGTCAAGGCCGAGACGGCGCAGATCGCCTTTGATCTTGCCGGCGTGGCGCTGTCGGCGGGTTCCGCCTGCTCGTCTGGAAAAGTCGGACCGAGCCATGTCCTGAAAGCAATGGGGCACGGCGACAGCCTCGGCGCGCTGCGGGTTTCGATCGGCGCGGCGACGAGCGCGGAAGAAGTGGCCTTGTTCCGGACTGCCTTGGCGGACATCGCCGCGCGGCAAGCCGGCCGGGACAAGGCCGGCAAGGAAAAGGCCGCCTGAAGTGCGGCAAAGCGTTGCATGGAGGCCATTTGCGGGTCTCGAAATGCCGGCGCTGAAATAGGAATTCGGGCCTGGTGGCCTGGTAGAGCCGTGCGTTTCTGCCTGGCCGGGTGAATTCCCGGTGGAGACGCACTATATGGAGCTTACTCCGCCCGGGTGCCTCTCGGTTGCCCTGCGGTGCCATAGTTTGAAAACTGCCGGGCCTTGACCCCGGCGTGGATGGAGAACGCTTATGCCTGCTGTGCAGGAGACGATCGATCGGGTTCGAAAGATCGACGTCGACCAGTATAAATACGGTTTCCAGACAGAGATCGAGATGGACAAGGCCCCAAAGGGCCTGAGCGAAGATATTATTCGCCTGATCTCTGAAAAGAAGAACGAGCCGGACTGGATGCTGGAATGGCGTCTGGACGCCTATCGCCGCTGGCTGACGCTGGAAGAGCCGACCTGGGCGCGCGTCAATTATCCGAAGATCGACTTCCAGGACATCCACTACTACGCCGCGCCGAAGAGCACGCCGGGTCCGAAGTCGCTGGACGAGGTCGATCCCGAACTGCTGAAGGTCTATGAGAAGCTCGGCATTCCACTGAGGGAGCAGGAGATCCTCGCCGGCGTGCAGAAGGAAGACGCCTCGGAACTGGAGGAAGCCAACGACAACGTCTACAAGTCGGGCCGCGTGGCGGTCGACGCCGTGTTCGATTCCGTTTCCGTCGTCACCACCTTCAAGAAGGAACTGGCCGAGGCCGGCGTCATATTCTGCTCGATCTCGGAAGCCATCCGCGAGCATCCTGAGCTGGTTCAGAAATATCTGGGCTCGGTCGTGCCGACCACCGACAATTTCTACGCCACGCTGAATTCGGCGGTGTTCACCGACGGCTCCTTCGTCTTCGTGCCGAAGGGCGTGCGCTGCCCGATGGAGCTGTCGACCTATTTCCGCATCAACGAGAAGAACACCGGCCAATTCGAGCGCACGCTGATCATCGCCGAGGAGGGGGCCTATGTCTCCTACCTTGAAGGCTGCACGGCGCCGCAGCGCGACGAGAACCAGCTGCACGCGGCCGTCGTGGAACTGATCGCGCTGGACGACGCCGAGATCAAATATTCGACGGTGCAGAACTGGTACCCCGGCGACGCCGAAGGCAAGGGCGGCATCTACAATTTCGTCACCAAGCGCGGCGACTGCCGTGGCGATCGTTCGAAGATCTCCTGGACGCAGGTCGAGACCGGCTCGGCGATCACCTGGAAATATCCGAGCTGCATCCTGCGCGGCGACGATTCCAGCGGCGAGTTCTATTCGATCGCAGTGTCGAACGGCTATCAGCAGGTCGACAGCGGCACCAAGATGATCCATCTCGGCAAGAACACGTCGAGCCGTATCATCTCCAAGGGCATCGCCGCCGGCTTCTCGCAGAACACCTATCGCGGCCAGGTCTCGGCGCACCGCAAGGCGACCAACGCCCGCAACTTCACCAATTGCGACTCGCTGCTGATCGGCGACCAGTGCGGCGCGCACACCGTGCCTTACATGGAAGCCAAGAACGCGACGGCGAAGTTCGAGCACGAGGCGACGACGTCGAAGATCTCCGAGGACCAGAAGTTCTACGTCATGCAGCGCGGCATTCCCGAGGAAGAGGCGATCGCGCTGATCGTCAACGGCTTCGTCAAGGACGTCATCCAGCAGCTGCCGATGGAGTTCGCTGTCGAGGCGCAGAAGCTGATCGGCATCAGCCTTGAGGGTTCGGTCGGCTGACCGCAAAAAGATATTCAGGAAAAAGATATGCTTGAGATCAAGAATTTGCATGCCCGCATCGTCGAGGACGGCACCGAGATCATCCGTGGCCTGAACTTGACGGTCAAAGCCGGCGAGGTCGCCGCCATCATGGGCCCGAACGGTTCGGGCAAGTCGACGCTGTCCTACATCCTCGCCGGTCGCGAGGACTACGAGGTCACCGAAGGCGACATCCTCTATAACGGCCAGTCGATCCTCGAAATGGATCCGGCCGAACGCGCCACCGCCGGCATCTTCCTCGCGTTCCAGTATCCGATGGAGATACCGGGCGTCGCGACCATGGAATTCCTGAAAGTGGCGATGAACGAGCAGCGCAAGGCGCGCGACCAGGAGCCGCTGAAGATCCCGGATTTCCTGAAGCGCGTGAAGGATGCCGCCGCCTCACTCAACATGGACATGAACATGCTGAAGCGGCCGCTCAATGTAGGCTTCTCCGGCGGCGAGAAGAAGCGCGCCGAGATCCTGCAGATGAAGCTGCTGGAGCCGAAACTCTGCGTGCTGGACGAGACCGATTCCGGCCTCGACATCGACGCGCTGAAGATCGTCTCGGACGGCGTCAATGCGCTGCGCTCGCCCGACCGGGCCATCGTCGTGATCACCCACTACCAGCGGCTGTTGGAGCACATCGTGCCGGACAGCGTGCATGTGCTTTACAGGGGCCAGGTTATCAAGTCGGGCGACAAGTCGCTGGCGCTCGACCTTGAAGCCAACGGCTATGCCGGCGTGATCGGCCAAGCCGCGTGAAATGGGCGCAAATGAGGCGAGAGCAATGAACATGCACGCACAGCCCCAGCGCACATTGGCCGAGACGGCGCTGATCGATGCCTTCGGCGAGCGGCTATCGCTGCTGCCGGGTGACGGCGCGGTGATGCTGAAGCGCGACGACGCGATCGAGGCGATCAAGCACGGCCTGCCGACCCGGCGCGTCGAATCCTGGCACTATACGGATCTGCGCCGCTTGCTGACCTCGGTGCCTGGCTTCGAGGCCGACGCCGTTGCAAAGGTGCTCGAGCCGGTTCTCGACGGCTCCGCGGTGCTGCCGGTGATGAACGGGGTTTCCAACACCAAGGTGCCGGAGATCGAAGGCGTCACGGTGCAGCGCCTGTCGGAAAAGCTGACCGATGGCAGCGTCGCGCCCGGGCTTGATCCTTATGGCAGCGATGATGCGATCGGCGCGCTGAACACCGCCTTCGTCGCCGACGGCTATTTCGTCGACATCGCCGAAGGCACCCAATTGGAAAAGCCGATCGAGCTGCAGAACCTGCAGGCCGGCGGGCAGGTGCATGTGCGGCTGCTGACGCGGGTCGGCGCCGGTGCCAAGGCCGCCATCGTCGAGCGCCAGACTGGCGAGGGCGGCGACGCGCTTGTCAGTTCGGTCAGCCAATTGGTTGTCGGCGACGGCGCCGAGGTGACCTGGCTGATCGTTCAGGAGCAGCCGGACACGGCTACGCATCTGGCGCAGTTCAAGGCGCATATCGGCAAGGATGCGAAGCTGACGCTGTTCATCATGAATGCGGGCGGCAAGCTGGTGCGCCAGGAGGTCGTCGTCAGGACGACCGGCGAAGGCGCCGACTTCAAGCTGCGCGGCATCAATCTTCTCGCCGGCGACACGCATACCGACACCACGATGGTGCTCGACCATGCCGTGCCGCACACCGCCTCGACGGAAGTGATCCGCAACGTTGTGACCGGCAAGGCGCGCGGCGTGTTCCAGGGCCGCATCAACGTGCATCAATACGCGCAGAAGACCAACGCCAAGATGGCCTGCAACACGCTGCTTCTGTCGGACGACGGCGAGTTCTCGACCAAGCCGGAACTTGAGATTTTCGCTGACGACGTCGTCTGCGGCCATGGCGCCACGGTCACCGAGATCAACCACAACCATCTGTTCTACCTGATGGCGCGCGGCATCGAAGAGAAGACCGCGCGTGGCCTGCTGGTGAAGGCATTCGTGGCGGAGGTGATCGAAGAACTGGACGACGAGGCGCTGGTCGACGCGCTCGAGGCGCGGCTCGACGGCTGGTTTTTGACGCACGGGTGAGGGGTTGAGGATCGCGGCCCCGGCCGGCAAGGATTTCGAAATGGACCAGAAGATCGAAACCGCCCCCTACGACGTCGAGGCGATCCGCCGCGACTTCCCGATCCTGTCGCGCCAGGTCTACGGCAAGCCGCTGGTCTATCTCGACAACGGCGCCTCGGCGCAGAAGCCGCAGGCGGTGCTCGACACGATCCAGCACGCCTATAGCCAGGAATACGCCAACGTTCACCGCGGCCTGCATTTCCTGTCGAATGCCGCGACCGACGCCTATGAGAAGGCGCGCGAGACGGTGCGCCGCTTCCTCAACGCGCCGGGGACCGACAACATCGTCTTCACCTCCAACACCACCTCGGCGATCAACACGGTCGCCTATGGCTACGGCATGCCGAAGATCGGCGAGGGCGACGAGATCGTGCTCTCGATCATGGAGCACCACTCGAACATCGTGCCCTGGCATTTCATCCGCGAACGGCAGGGCGCGAAGCTGGTGTGGGTGCCGGTCGACGATCTCGGCGCTTTCCACATCGAGGAATTCGAAAATCGGCTGACCTCGCGCACAAAGCTCGTCGCCATCACCCACATGTCCAACGCGCTGGGCACGGTGACGCCGATCAAGGAGATCGTGCGCATCGCGCATGCGCGCGGCATTCCGGTGCTGGTCGACGGCAGCCAGAGCGCCGTGCATATGCCGATCGACGTGCAGGACCTCGACTGCGATTTCTTCGTCTTCACCGGGCACAAGGTCTACGGCCCGTCGGGCATCGGCGTGCTCTACGGCAAGAAGCACCTGCTGGACCAGATGCGGCCCTTCATGGGCGGCGGCGAGATGATCGAGGAGGTGACGGAGGACCTCGTCACCTACAACGAGCCGCCGCATCGTTTCGAGGCCGGCACGCCGCCGATCGTGCAGGCGATCGGCCTGGGTGCGGCGCTCGAATACATGGAAAAGGTAGGCCGCGAGCGCATCGCCGCCCACGAGGCGGACCTCAAGACCTACGCGCATGAGCGGCTGCGCGCCATCAATTCGCTACGCATCTTCGGCGACGCGCCCGGCAAGGGCGCCATCATCTCGTTCGAATTGCAGGGCATTCATGCCCATGACGTGTCGATGCTGATCGATAGACAAGGTGTGGCTGTCCGCGCGGGCACGCATTGCGCGCAGCCGCTGTTGAAACGCTTCGGCGTGACCTCCACATGCAGGGCATCCTTCGGCATGTATAATACCAGGGCCGAAGTCGACGCTTTGGCCGATGCGTTGGAGAAGGCGCGGAAGTTCTTCGGGTGACGAGCATGGAAGACGTGAACACAGCAGAGACCGCTCCGGAATCCGCGAACGGCGTCGTTTCGGCCTCGGCTATCCCGGCCGACGAATTGGCGCGGCTGACCGACGACATCGTGTCGGCGCTGAAGACGGTCTATGACCCGGAAATTCCGGCCGACATCTATGAACTCGGCCTGGTCTACAAGATCGACATCGAGGACGACCGCTCGGTCAAGATCGACATGACGCTGACCGCGCCGGGCTGCCCGGTGGCTGGCGAGATGCCGGGCTGGGTGGAGAACGCCGTCGGCGCCGTCGAAGGCGTTTCGGGCGTGGAGGTCAGCATGGTGTTCGATCCGCCATGGACACCCGAGCGCATGTCTGAAGAGGCGCAGGTCGCGGTCGGGTGGTATTGAGCTATCGGCCTGGCAAGATTCATTGGCTTGAAGCAAAGCTGAAATTTCACCATCTTAAGGGCAGACTCATTCCGCGGGCCTTGAACCTGCGCGAACGTGGAGAATGACATGGGACGCTTCGCCGTCATCACGATGACCGAAAAGGCCGCTGAGCGGGTGCGCGAGATCGTTGCCACCCGTGACAACGCGCATGGCATCCGCCTCGGCATCAAGAAGGGCGGCTGCGCCGGCATGGAATACACGGTCGATCTGGTGACCGAGCCGAACACCAAGGACGATCACATCGAACGCGACGGCGCGCATGTCTATGTCGCGCCGGAGGCGGCGCTCTTCCTGTTCGGCACCGAGATGGATTTCGAACAGACGACTCTGCGCACCGGCTTTACCTTCAAGAATCCGAACCAGAGCTCGGCCTGCGGTTGCGGCGAATCCGTCGAGCTGAAACCGGCTGATCTCAAGGCGCTAGCCGAGGCGCGGGCCTCCTGAGTTCGTCCTTCGCCCCGTTTACGGGGAGAAGGTGAAGGGTCGGATGAGGGGCAGCGCCGACCTATCTGTCTTCACATTCCAAAGTTTGCGCCGCCCCTCATCTGCCTGCTGGCATCTTCTCCTCGTGAAACGGGGAGAAGAGAGCTAATCCACCCACATGCCCGTGCGCTTGTGCCAGTCGGCGATCGATTCCTCCGGATAGACGTCGAACACCTTGTCTTGCCTCCCGATCACCGGCTCGACCCAGTTCGCCTTGTATTTCAGCATCAGATGCACCTTTTCCGGCGGCTTCGGCAGATCGCTGTCGATGGCCGAGGCGAAGGGGTGGACGAGGTCCGGCCATGTCGGGTCGTAGAGCCAGAGCGCCGCGCCGCATTTCCTGCAAAAATTGCGCTCGCCGGTCGAGACGTCGCAATGCGGATGCTCATCGTCCTCGATCTCGGCGCGATAGACGCCGAGGCTGCGTTTGCCCTTGACCTTCATCGTCTCGTAATCGGCGCCGAGATTGATGGCAAAACCGCCGCCGCCCTGCTGCTTGCGGCAGATCGAGCAATAGCAGAGCATGAACGGCACCGGTGTGTGGCTTTCCACCGCGAATTCGACGGCGCCGCAGCGGCAGGAGCCTTTGAGCAGGACAGGCATGGCGGATCCTCCAGAATTTCTCGTCTCTCGACCTGTCAGCATGGTTTGGCTGCGGCGATGACAAGGCCGAAAGCAGGTGACATCATCGCCCCATGGACAATGAACGCATAGAGGAACTTTTCGAAAGCCTGGGGCCGATCAGCATTCGAAAGCTGTTCGGCGGCAAAGGCATCTATTGCGACGGCGTCATCGTCGCGGTCGTCGTTCGCGGTGAGCTGATGCTCAAGGCAGACGAAGAAAGCATCCCCGATTTCGAGGCCGCCGGCTGCAGCCGGTGGACCTATACCGGTTCGCGGCATGGCAAGGAGGTGGCTATGCCCTATTGGAGCACTCCCGACAGCGCCTTCGACGATCCCGATGAAATGGCCGTCTGGGCGCGGCGCGCCTATGAGGCGGGGCGACGGGCGAATGGCTAGGGCTACAATGCCTTCGCAATCTCCGCCGCCAGCCGAGCATTGTTCTCGACCAGCGCGATGTTGGTCTTGAGGCTGCGGCCGCCGGTCAGTTCGAGGATCTTCGACAGCAGGAAAGGCGTCACCGCCTTGCCGGTGACATTCAGCGCCTCGGCCGCCTTCTGGGCAGCCTGGATATAGAAGTCCATCTCAGCCGCCGGGATTTCGTCGTTCTGCGGCACCGGATTGGCGACCAGGATGCCGCCGCCCAGGCCCAGGACCTGGCGCGTCCGGTAGAAATGCGCGATGTCTTCAGCTGTGTGAAGCGTCAAAGGCGCACGGAATGGCGATTGCCTCGACCAAAAGGCCGGCATCATCTCGCAACCATGGCCGATGACCGGGACGCCGCGCGTTTCCAGCACTTCCAACGTCTTTTCGATGTCGAGGATCGCCTTGGCGCCGGCCGAGACGACGATAACAGGCGTGCGCGCCAGTTCGTCGAGATCGGCCGAAATATCAAAACTCTTCTCCGCGCCCTTATGGACGCCGCCGATGCCGCCGGTGGCGAACACCCTTATGCCGGCCATGTGAGCGGCGATCATCGTGGCGGCCACGGTGGTGCCGCCGGTGCGCGCTTGGGCGACGGCAAAGCCGATATCGGCGCGCGAGAGCTTCATGGCGCCGCCGGTCATGGCGAGCGATTCACGCTCGCCGTCCGACAGCCCGATCTTGATGCGGCCGTTGACCACGGCGATCGTCGCCGGAACGGCGCCGCCGTCCACGATGATCTGCTCGACCTTGGCTGCCATGGCGCCATTGTCGGGGTAGGGCATGCCATGCGTGATGATGGTGCTTTCCAGCGCCACCACAGGCCGCCCGGCGGCGAGCGCTTCGGCCACTGGCGAGTGAATGTCGATGAAGGGGCGGGCTGTTTCGGGCGTCATGTCTGTCTCCGATCCGGAGCAAGACGCTCCGGCACAATGAGCTTGCGGCCCTATGCCACTTCCCGCGTCTCCGGCACAAGGGCCAGCGCCTGGGCGAAGCTTGCCGCTGTGAAGGAGGGCACCGCGTCCATGCTTTCGATGGCCAGCATTGCCGCAGCCACACCTTCCCGCAGGGCCGCCCGCACGGGCAGGCCGCGCAACATCGCGGCGACCGTGGCTCCGGTAAGCGCATCGCCAGCGCCGGTGACATCGGCGATGCGTCGCGGCGCCGGCGGGTCGATGGCAAAGGCGCCCGTCTGGTCGAAGCCAAGAACCGGGCCGCTGCCGGCCGTTACCACACCTGCTCTCAGCCCTGTCCGCCTGAGCTCTTTGACAAGGTCATGCCCGGACAGCTCGGCGTGAGCGAGAGCCGTGGCCTCGCGGCGGTTCATGAAGAGAAGCGCCAAATTGCCGAGCACCGGCTCCAGCCGCACGACCTTGGCCGGCGAGATGGCGATGGCAAAGACCGGCCGGTCGCCAGTCAGTGCCACGAGACGCTCGAGTGCTGCCGTCGGCAGGTTTGCGTCGCACAGGATCGCGTCCGTCTCGGCGATCGCCTCGCGGACCTTGGCGCGGCGGAGCTGCTTGGGAAACGCGAGGTCGTAGAGGCCCATATCGGCAAAGCCGACGATCAGCTCGCCCGCGCTGTCGATCAGCGCCGTGTAGCTCGGCGTTGTGCGGTCGAGGAATGTCACCGAGAGGTCGAGGATGCCGGCTCCGGCGATCGCCGATGCCACCGTCTCCGCCGCCGCGTCGCCGCCGCGCACCGATATGAGCGAGGCCGAGACGCCGCGCCTCACCACGCTGCGCAGCGCATTGAAAACGCCGCCGCCGACATCCTCGCGCATGATGCCGGGATTTGAGGCGGCGGGCACGTAAGTGCCCGAGACCTGGCCGCGCCGGTCGATATGGGCGCCGCCCAGCGCCAGGATTCTTGGAGATGTCGGCATGCGATTAAGATGGCCTTCGTTGATTGTTGGCGTCCGCACACTAGGTTTGGGCGCATCGCCCCGCAATCGGGGAGCGCGATTCGGGCCGCTGGATATGGAAGCCTCTTTTGACCAATGGCCCTGGTTCGCTCTACCTTTAGTGAGACAAAGATAGAACAAATCCAGATATTGATTGTTTTTCAGCTATTTGTCTCCCCTTGCCAAATGAGAACAAAAAAGGTACAAAACGGCAGGGATCACGGATTGTCCGGCCTTCATTGACGACCAAGGGGTGATGTATCATGGCTCAGAATACTTTGCGGCTTGTAGAGGATAAGGCAGTGGACAAATCAAAGGCTCTGGATGCGGCGCTGTCGCAAATCGAGCGCGCTTTCGGCAAGGGCTCGATCATGCGGCTCGGCCAGAATGAGCAGGTGGTCGAGATCGAGACCGTGCCGACCGGCTCGCTCGGCCTCGACATCGCGCTCGGCGTCGGCGGCCTGCCGCGCGGCCGCATCATCGAGATCTACGGACCGGAAAGCTCGGGCAAGACGACGCTGGCGCTGCACACGGTTGCGGAAGCCCAGAAGAAGGGCGGCATCTGCGCCTTCGTCGATGCCGAGCATGCGCTCGATCCCGTCTACGCCCGCAAGCTCGGCGTCGATCTCGAAAACCTCCTGATCTCGCAGCCCGACACGGGCGAGCAGGCGCTGGAGATCTGCGACACGCTGGTGCGTTCCGGCGCCATCGACGTGCTGGTGGTCGATTCGGTCGCGGCGCTGACGCCGCGCGCCGAAATCGAGGGCGAGATGGGCGATGCGCTTCCCGGTCTTCAGGCCCGCCTGATGAGCCAGGCGCTGCGCAAGCTGACCGCGTCGATCTCGCGCTCCAACACCATGGTCATCTTCATCAACCAGATCCGCATGAAGATCGGCGTCATGTTCGGTTCGCCGGAGACGACGACGGGCGGCAACGCGCTGAAATTCTACGCCTCGGTGCGCCTCGACATCCGCCGCATCGGCTCGGTCAAGGATCGCGACGAGGTCGTCGGCAACCAGACCCGCGTCAAGGTGGTCAAGAACAAGCTGGCTCCGCCCTTCAAGGTGGTCGAGTTCGACATCATGTATGGCGAGGGCGTGTCGAAGACCGGCGAACTCGTCGATCTCGGCGTCAAGGCTGGCGTCGTCGAGAAGTCTGGCGCCTGGTTCTCCTACAATTCGCAGCGTCTCGGTCAGGGCCGCGAGAACGCAAAACTGTTCCTGCGCGACAATCCGGACACGGCGCGCGAGATCGAGCTCGCGCTGAGGCAAAATGCCGGGCTGATCGCCGAGAAATTCCTGGAGAATGGCGGCTCGGAAGGTGGCGACGACGGTTTCGGAGACGAAGCCGGCGCCATGTAGGTGACACAATCCCGGTGTATTAAACTGTGCTTATGTAATCGCGTTCTGTAATCCCGTGTTCCGAACCGCCGGCCCTGGTGCCGGCGGTTTGCGTTTGCGGGCGGCGCGGATAAGAGCCGTCAGTTGGAAAATTGGGCCAAAGCGCGTTTCGCTGACGACGCGCTTTGCGTCCTGGTTTTGTGCATGTCGTCTTCCCAAAACCGCCGCTCACCCTTGGGCGACATGCCCCGATCCGTGTTTCTGGACAGGGTCAAGAGCTACCGCTAAAAGGCCAATCTATCTTCTGCAGTGCAGAGCCCATATTGCCGCCGGCCTGTCCGGCGGTTCTCGCGAAAAAGGCAGTATCCATGAGTGGCGTGAACGACATCCGGTCGACATTCCTCGACTACTTCCGCAAGGAGGGTCACGAGATCGTCGCCTCCAGCCCGCTGGTGCCGCGCAACGACCCGACGTTGATGTTCACCAACGCCGGCATGGTGCAGTTCAAGAACGTCTTCACCGGGCTGGAGAAGCGGCCCTATTCGCGCGCCTCGACGGCGCAGAAGAGCGTGCGCGCCGGCGGCAAGCACAACGACCTCGACAATGTCGGCTACACCGCGCGCCATCTCACCTTCTTCGAGATGCTCGGCAATTTCTCGTTCGGCGACTACTTCAAGGAGCGCGCGATCGAGCTTGCCTGGAACCTGATCACCAAGGATTTCGGGCTGAACAAGGACAAGCTGCTGGTCACCGTCTATCACACCGATGACGAGGCGGCCGGCTACTGGAAGAAGATCGCCGGCTTCTCCGACGATCGCATCATCCGCATCCCGACGTCGGACAATTTCTGGGCGATGGGCGACACCGGGCCTTGCGGGCCGTGTTCGGAGATCTTCATCGACCGCGGCGAGCATATCTGGGGCGGTCCTCCCGGCACCCCGGAAGAGGATGGCGACCGGTTCCTCGAATTCTGGAACCTGGTGTTCATGCAGTATGAGCAGGTGACGAAGGAAGAGCGCATCGACCTGCCGCGGCCGTCGATCGACACCGGCATGGGCCTGGAGCGCATGGCTTCCATCCTGCAGGGGGTGGACAGCGTCTTCGAGACCGACCTGTTCCGGCATCTGATCGATGCGACATGCTCCGTGCTCGGCCACGGTCACAATCAGGAGAACGTCGCTTCGTTCCGCGTGATCGCGGATCACGTGCGCTCGACTTCGTTCCTGGTCGCGGACGGCGTGCTGCCGTCGAATGAGGGCCGCGGCTATGTGCTTCGCCGCATCATGCGCCGCGCCATGCGCCATGCGCAGCTGCTCGGCGCCAAGGAGCCGCTTATGTGGAAGCTGGTTCCGGCGCTGGTGCGCGAGATGGGCCAGGCCTATCCCGAGCTCAGCCGCGGCGAGGCGCTGATCACTGAGACGTTGAAGCTCGAGGAGACGCGCTTCCGCAAGACGCTGGTGCGCGGGCTCGGCCTTCTGTCGGATGCGACGGAGACGCTCGGCGCCGGCGACATGCTGGACGGCGAGACCGCCTTCAAGCTCTACGACACTTACGGCTTCCCGCTCGATCTTACGCAGGACGCGCTGCGCCAGCGCAACATCTCGGTCGATCTCGCCGGCTTCACCGCTGCGATGGAGCGGCAGAAGGCGGAAGCGCGCGCGCATTGGGCGGGTTCCGGCGAAGCCGCGACCGAAACGGTGTGGTTCCCGGTGCGGGAGCAAACCGGCGCCACCGAATTCCTCGGCTATGAGACCGAGCAGGCGGAAGGCCTGATCCAGGCACTGGTCAAGGACGGCAAGGTCGTCGACAGCGCGGGCCAGGGCGACGCGGTCGCCGTGGTCGTCAACCAGACGCCGTTCTATGGCGAATCCGGCGGCCAGATGGGCGACACCGGCGTGATCTCCGGCGACGGCTTCTCCATCGAGGTATCCGACACGCAGAGAAAAGCCGACGGGCTGTTCGTCCATCTCGGCAAGGTGGCGAACGGCACGGTCAAGACCGGTGCCGCCGTCGAGCTGAAGGTCGACCATGCGCGCCGCTCGAAGCTGCGGGCCAACCATTCCGCGACACATCTGATCCATGAGGCGCTGCGCGAGGTGCTGGGCACCCATGTGGCGCAAAAGGGCTCGCTGGTCGCGCCCGACCGGCTGCGCTTCGACATTTCGCACAACAAGCCGATCCCGTCCGAGGACCTCGAGCAAGTGGAACGCATGGCGAACGAGATTGTCGTGCAGAACAGCCCGGTGACGACGCGCCTGATGTCGGTCGACGACGCCATTGCCGAGGGCGCCATGGCGCTGTTCGGCGAGAAGTATGGAGAGGAGGTGCGCGTCGTGTCGATGGGCACGGGCCTGCATGGCGCAAAGGCCAACCGACCGTACTCGGTCGAGCTCTGCGGCGGCACGCATGTCCGCTCGACCGGCGATATCGGCCTGGTGCGTATCCTGTCGGATAGCGCCGTCGCGGCCGGCGTGCGCCGCATCGAGGCGCTGACGGGCGAGGCCGCGCGCAGGCATCTCGACGAGCAGGACAGGCGCCTCAAGGCCGCGGCGGCGACGCTGAAGATCTCGCCAGCCGATGTGCCGGCGCGCGTGGAAGCCCTGCTCGAGGAGCGCAAGAAGCTCGAGAAGGAATTGAGCGAGGCGCGCAAGAAGCTGGCGCTGGGCGGCGGCACTGCCGTAGCCGATGCTCCAGCCACCAACGAG
This sequence comes from Mesorhizobium sp. M3A.F.Ca.ET.080.04.2.1, assembly GCF_003952525.1. Lineage (NCBI taxonomy): Bacteria > Pseudomonadati > Pseudomonadota > Alphaproteobacteria > Hyphomicrobiales > Phyllobacteriaceae > Mesorhizobium > Mesorhizobium sp. M3A.F.Ca.ET.080.04.2.1. The sequence goes on from NZ_CP034451.1 coordinate 6,050,356, forward strand.
ACGGTGGCCGGCGTCGGCTTCCTTGGCAAGGCGGTCAGCGGCGTCGCGCCGAAAGACCTGAAGCCGCTGGCGGATGCCGGCAAGAAGACACTGGGTTCCGGTGTCATCGTCTTCGTCGGCGCCGGCGAGGACAACAAGGCAAGCGTGGTGGTTGCGGTCACCGACGACCTGACCAACCGCTTCAGCGCGATCGATCTCGTTCGCGTCGCCTCGGCTGCACTTGGCGGGCAGGGCGGCGGCGGACGTCCCGACATGGCCCAAGCCGGCGGCCCCGATGCCTCCAAGGCCGACGACGCGATCGCGGCGGTGAGGGCTGCACTCGAAGCCGCTTGAAGCCGGATGAAGATCCTTGTTCTCGGCGGCTACGGACTGATAGGCGAAGCCGTCCTTGAACGATTGATCGAAGACGGCCACGACCTTGTCGGGCTCGGTCGCGACGTCGGCCAGGCGCAGCGGCGAAAACCGCAGGTCCGTTGGGTCGCGGCCGATATGTCGCGGCTGCTCTGCGCGACGGATTGGATGCCTATGCTTGCCGACGTGGAAGCGGTCGTCAACGCTGCCGGCGCTCTGCAGGATGGCCCCCGCGACCAGCTGGACGCGATCCACCGGGGTTCGGTTGCCGCTCTGGTCACTGCTTGCGAGCAGGCCGGTGTGCCTCGGCTGGTGCAGGTTTCCGCGATCGGCGCAGACCTCGATTCCGACAACGCCTTCTTCCGCACCAAGGCGGAAGGCGACCGCATCGTTGCCTCATCGTCCCTGGATTGGACGATCCTGCGGCCGGGTCTTGTCATCGCACCCGCCGCCTATGGCGGCACGGCCTTGTTGCGTGCTCTTGCTGCGGCTCCCGTCATTGTGCCTGCCGTGCTGGCTGATCGGCCAATCCAGACGGTATCGGTGGCGGATGTCGCCGAGGCAGTATCCCGCGCCGTCGCCGGCGGCCTGCCGCGCGCACAGGTAGTCGATCTCGTCGAGAAACGGGCGAGACCTCTTGCGGCGGTCCTTCGTGAATTCCGTGCCTGGCTGGGCTTGCCCAAGGCGCCAGTCGTTGAGGTGCCGGCGATAGTCGGCCGGTTCGCTGGCGCGGTCGCCGATGGACTTGGCCTGCTCGGGTGGCGATCTCCCTTGCGCAGTGCCGCACTTGCAGCGCTCGAAAAAGGCATTACCGGCGATGCCAAGACCTGGTCCGAGATTACTGGCCATCCACCCCGCGCGCTCGAAGCAACGCTGGCGGCCATGCCCGCACATGTGCAGGAGCGATGGTTCGCGCGCCTCTGGCTACTGAAGCCGGTCGTGTTTGCCGTTGTGTCGATGTTCTGGATGACCTCCGGGATCGTCGGGGTCGTTCGACACGATGCGGCCGCGGACATTCTCGTCTCGCGAGGCCTGTCACCAACCCTCGCGCTGGGGGCGGTGCTTGTCGGAAGCGTGGCCGACATACTGGTCGGCGCCGCGGTGCTCGTGCGTTCCTTCGCGCGCGCGGCGTTGGTGGCGATGATTGCCATCACCTTGTCTTATCTTGCGGCAGCGACGGCGCTCGCGCCGGACCTGTGGCTTGATCCTCTCGGGGCAATGGTGAAGGCCGTGCCCGCGCTATGCCTCGTCCTGGTCGCCCTCGCGATTTTGGAAGAGCGATGAGCATCTGGGCCGATATATTGCGATGGCTGCACGTGATCGGTGCCACCGTGCTGTTCGGCACTGGTGCGGGCATCGCATTCTTCATGCTCATGGCACAACGGACGGGCAAGCCCCAGATTGTCGCTCGCGTCGCCGGGACCGTCGTGATTGCCGACGCCATCTTCACAGCAACAGCAGTCGTATTCCAACCGATCACCGGCGTTCTGCTGGCGCGCGAGATCGGCTGGCCCCTCACGCAGGGCTGGATCGTGTTTTCGTTGCTGCTTTATGTCGTCACCGGCGCCTTCTGGCTGCCGGTGGTCTGGATCCAGATGCGCATGCGCGATCTGGCGCAACAGGCGATGCGTGAAGGAGCGCCGTTGCCGGACGAGGAAAAGCACCTCTTCCGCATCTGGTTTGCCTGCGGTTTTCCAGCCTTTGGCGCGGTGCTTGCCATTCTCTGGCTGATGGTGACCCGACCGGAAATCGGCTTCTGAGGCTGGGCAAGCCAGAGCTTGAAAAGTCGAAGCCACTAGGAGAAGCCTGTGCCAACGCTGACCATGTACCAGGTCGACGCCTTCGCCGACCGGATATTCCAAGGCAATCCGGCGGCGGTTCTCATCTTGGAGGACTGGCTGCCCGAAGCCGTCATGCAGGCGATTGCCAATGAGAACAACCTTGCCGAAACGGCTTTTGCGCGGCCGAATGGCAAAAGGTGGGATCTGCGCTGGTTCACGCCGATTCACGAGGCCGAGTTCTGCGGCCACGCAACGCTTGCGACTGCGCATGTGCTTGCCGAGGCCTACAGGGTGCAGGGCGACATGGCTTTTGGGACGCGCGTGGGGGAGATCAGGGCTGCACGCAGGCAAGAGGCCTATCAGCTCGACCTGCCGGGCTTTTCACCCGAGCCTGTCGAGGCTGATCTGCTGCAAGCGCTGCATGACAGTGTCTGCGCCCAGCCGGTCGCCTGTTTCCGCAATTTCGAGAACCTGTTCGTCGAGCTTGCCGACGAAGAAGCCGTGCGCTCCTTCGTTCCCGACCTGATGAAGATTGCGGCCTTGCATCCGCTTGGCGTGGTCGTGACCGCGCGCGGGAACACACATGATTTCGTGTCGCGCTATTTCGCCCCTGGCGCTGGCATTCCCGAGGACCCGGTGACCGGCTCGATCCACGCGACTTTGGTGCCTTATTGGTTCGAGAAACTTGGCAAGACCTGGCTGTCGGCATTCCAGTGCTCGCAGCGCGGCGGCCATTTGCTGTGCGAGTTCGCCGGCGACCGTGTGCTGATCACGGGCCGCGCCAGGACCTTCATGAAGGCCGAAATTTATCTTCCCGATTGATGCCTATTCGGCCTTTTCGGTGCGCGAAGCTCGGGCGGGCGGCGATGCGCGCATACCAGTCGCGGATCTCGGCGAAGCGGGCGAGCAGGTCCTTCCCTTCTGTCGCCTTCACAAAATAGGCGATGACGGGCGCCGCGTGCAGATCGGCCAGCGTCAACTGATCGCCGAGCAGCCAAGGTCCTTTCGCCTTTAGAGATGTCAACACTTTGAGCACCGTCTCAGCCTGAGCGAGACCGCCGGCGATCAGCGCTTCATCCGGCGGCGCCCTTTCGAGCCGCTCCACTGCAACGTCCCAGACCATGGCGCGGTAGCCGTAGGCGTCGAACATGCCGATGATCTGGTTCATCCTCGCGCGGCCGCGGGCGTCAGCCGGCTGCAAAGCCGGACCATCGAAGGCCTCGTCGACATAGCGCGCGATGGCACCGGTCTCGAACAGCCGAAAACCGTCATGTTCGAAAGCCGGGATGCGGCCGAACGGGTGATGCTCCAGATACCAGGCGGGAATGCCTTCAGCCGCGAAGATATCGAGCGGCACGAGTTCGTAGTTGACGCCCTTCTCCTCCAGCGTCATCCGCGCGATGCGCACATAGACGCTGTAGTCGGCACCGTAGAGAGTTGGCTTGGCCATCGATCAGCTCTCCCTTCCCTCGCGGTCGTACCAAAAAGTGAAGGCTCCTTTCGGAGCCTTCGGTATGCCGGGACTTTGCCACGCGGTCCGGCCCTCCGCTATGGCTCCGGGCGCTCGTTGGTTGAAAAGCCCATTTTGGGGCTTTTCAAACGCTTCGCGCACCGCTCCTCACCCCATGGCCTTCTGCAAGTTCTCGTCGATCTTGTCGAGGAAGCCGGTGGTCGACAGCCAGGGCTGGTCGGGGCCGATCAGCAGCGACAGGTCCTTGGTCATGAAGCCGGCCTCGACGGTCTGGATGCAGACCTTTTCCAGCGTCTCGGCGAAGCGCTTCAACTCGGCATTGTCGTCGAGCTTGGCGCGGTGGGCGAGGCCGCGCGTCCAGGCGAAGATCGAGGCGATCGAATTGGTCGAGGTCTCCTCGCCCTTCTGATGCTGGCGATAGTGGCGGGTGACGGTGCCGTGAGCGGCCTCCGCTTCCACCGTCTTGCCGTCCGGAGTCATCAGCACCGAGGTCATCAGGCCGAGCGAGCCGAATCCTTGAGCCACTGTGTCGGACTGCACGTCGCCATCATAGTTCTTGCAGGCCCAGACATAGCCGCCCGACCACTTCAGGCTGGAGGCGACCATGTCGTCGATCAGGCGGTGCTCGTACCAGAGCTTCTTCGACTTGAACTCGGCCTCGAATTCCTGCTCGTAGACTTCCTGGAAGATGTCCTTGAAGCGGCCGTCATAGGCCTTGAGGATGGTGTTCTTGGTCGAAAGGTAAACCGGATAGTTGCGCAGCAGGCCATAGTTGAGCGAAGCGCGGGCGAACTCGCGGATCGATTCGTCCAGATTGTACATGGCCATGGCAACGCCGGACGAGGGCGCGTCGAAAACGTCGTGCTCGATGACCTGGCCGTCCTCGCCGACGAACTTGATCGTCAGCTTGCCCTTGCCGGGGAAGCGGAAGTCGGTGGCGCGGTACTGATCGCCGAAGGCATGACGGCCGACGATGATCGGCTTGGTCCAGCCGGGCACAAGGCGCGGCACGTTCTTCATGATAATCGGCTCGCGAAAGATGGTCCCGCCGAGGATGTTGCGGATCGTGCCGTTCGGCGACTTCCACATCTTCTTGAGCTTGAATTCCTCGACACGCTGCTCGTCGGGCGTGATCGTCGCGCATTTTACGCCGACGCCGTATTTCTTGATGGCGTTTGCCGAGTCGACCGTCACCTGATCGTTGGTGGCGTCGCGATGCTCGATGCCGAGGTCGTAGTAGTCCAGCTTGATGTCGAGATAGGGGTGGATCAGCTTGTCCTTGATGAACTGCCAGATGATGCGGGTCATCTCGTCGCCGTCGAGCTCGACGACCGGGTTCGCCACCTTGATCTTCGCCATGAAAGAATGCCTCGTTGCTGGGGATCTGAACGGCCTCGCGCACATGGCTTTCGGCCGGGGTTGCGGAGCGTATATCAAAGCCTTTTTGAGCGCGCAAACCGCGATCCGCAGCACTATGGCAAGTCTCGTTCTTGTGAGTGCTTCATTTTCCGGGTCGGATGTGGCAGGGGACGCCGAAACGCCGCAAATCCTGATTACCGACAGCTATGTCCACCAGTGAAGACCTACCCAATACCGCTGCCGCCGGGCCGGCAATCATCCTCGTCGAGCCGCAGCTTGGCGAGAATATCGGTATGGTCGCGCGCGCCATGGCGAATTTCGGCCTTGCCGAGCTGCGGCTGGTCAATCCGCGCGACGGCTGGCCGAGCGAGAAGGCGCGCGCTGCCGCCAGCCGTGCCGACCATGTCATCGACACCACCAAGGTATTCGACGACCTGGCCTCGGCCGTCGCCGACCTCAACTTCGTCTTTGCCACTACGGCACGCGAGCGCGACGGCTTCAAGCCGGTGCGAGGTCCGGTGGAGGCTGGCAGGGCGCTGAGGGCCCGCGCCGCGGCGGGGCAGCGCACCGGTATCCTGTTCGGCCGCGAGCGCTTCGGTCTCTACAATGACGAAGTCGGCCTGGCCGACGAGATCGTGACCTTTCCCGTCGATCCCGGCTTCTCCTCGCTCAACATCGCGCAGGCCGTGCTCTTGATGTCCTATGAGTGGATGAAGTCCGGCCTCATTGAGGAGACCGCGACCAATTTCTCCGGACCGGAACTCGTGCCGGCGAGCAAGGAACAACTGCACAGCCTGTTTGCCTATCTCGAAGGCGCGCTCGAGGCGCGCGGTTATTTCCGCCCGGAAGAAAAGAAGCCGAAGATGGTCGACAATCTGCGCGCGGTGCTGACGCGGGCGGGGTTCGCCGAGCCGGAGTTGAAGGTGCTGCGCGGCATCATCTCGTCGCTCGATAGGTTCTCGCCGGCCATGCCGCGCGGCGACGGCTCTCCGGCGGACGATCCGAGACGGCTTCCCGCGGCGGCTCAGCGAAGCAAGCCGGCGCAGGACAAAGAATAGCACCGCTTAACTTGGACCCTCGCCAGTAACCGAATCTTATTCGGTTTGATCCAGCATGCCGGAAACTGGGGGTGCTGGATGTTTACGTCCAATATCGGTCGCCTGCGCTTCTTTTTCTACTCTTGCGCCTTGACGGTGGCGGAAATCGTGGCGGTTGTCGTCTGCATTTCCGCAACGATCGGCTTTGAGGGCTTGATCAATTCGCCGCCGGGCCCGTCGCGGCAAGGAATGGCGGGCGCCGTTCTGGTCGTATCGCTCGCGATCGTTCTGGCGCGAGGCAATGTCGCTTGGCGCCGGAGCCGCGACGCCAATGGGGCGGCCTGGATCTTCTGGGCCTATTTCGTGCTTTCCGCCATCTACGCGCTCCTGCAGGCGGGCACGCTGCTGGTCATCGAGTTCGGCAATCCAGAAAGCACGCCTGGCGGTCTGAACCTGCTCGGTCTGTCTATATTCGGCCTCTGGGCCACGATCCTCTGGGCGAAGCCGGTTGCCGGCAGCAACATCGAGGAACTGACATCCGTTTTCGACTTCGACGGTTCGGTGCCGGCGCCAACGCGCGCTGAGCGGATGGCGATGAGCGCAGCCGCGCCCGCCACCTCGCGCAACGCCGCGCCGGCCGCGCGACCGGCACCTGCAGCACAGCCGTTGGGCCGGCCGCGGCCCGCGGGTTTCGGCAAGCGGGGACTCTAAAGCTGCGCAAAAGCTGCTGGCATTTGTCACTTCAACACCATGATCGTTCCAGATAGAAGCGCCAGTGGCCAATCACCGGCCAGGCTCTTCTTGCGGTCCCGATGACATGAACGAACGATCAAGCCAGCGCCCGATCCTGATGTTCGATTCCGGGGTCGGCGGGCTGACGGTGCTGCGCGAGGCGCGCGTGCTGATGCCCGACCGCCGTTTCATCTATGTCGCCGACGATGCGGCATTCCCCTACGGCGCCTGGGAGGAGCCGGCGCTGAAGGAACACATTCTTTCGCTGTTCGGCAAATTGCTCGACCGTTTCCGGCCATCGATCTCGGTGATTGCCTGCAACACCGCCTCGACCCTGGTGATCGAAGCGCTGCGCGAGAAATTCCCCGGCCATCCCTTCGTCGGCACGGTGCCGGCGATCAAACCGGCGGCCGAGCGCACTCGTTCGGGCCTCGTTTCAGTGCTGGCGACGCCCGGCACGGTGAAACGCCAGTACACGCGTGACCTGATCAGCAAATGGGCGCAGAAGTGCCATGTCCGCCTGGTCGGCAGCGACCGGCTGGCGGGACTGGCCGAGATCTACATGCGCGAGGGCTTTGTCGACGAGGAGGCCGTGCGCGCCGAGATCGCGCCGTGCTTCATCGAGCATGACGGGCAGCGCACCGATATCGTGGTGCTTGCCTGCACGCATTATCCGTTTCTTGCCAATCGCATGCGCAAGACCGCGCCCTGGCCGGTGGACTGGATCGATCCGGCCGAAGCGATCGCGCGCCGCGCCCTGTCGCTGCTCGATCCCAGTGGCGCAGCGTCGGGCGAGAACGAGGCCGACATCGCCGTCTTCACCTCCGGCAAGGCCGATTTCGCCATCAGGCGTCTCATTCAAGGCTTTGGGCTGACCGCGGCTTGAGCCTGGAACTGCGCCGGCAGCGCCGCGTTGATTCTCCTCAAGCAAGAGGAGAAACCGCCATGCCCGCCAGATCGCAAGCCCAGCAGAAGGCTGCCGGCGCCGCGCTTTCGGCAAAGCGCGGCGAGACCAAGAAGAGCGAGCTCAAAGGCGCTTCGCGCGAAATGTATGAATCGATGAGCGAGAAGCAGCTCGAGGAGTTCGCCGAAACCAAGCGCAAGGACCTGCCGAAGAAGAAGGACAGCTGAGCGGCCCGAAAGGCGCGGCCTTCAGTCCTCCGCCGCAAGAAGCTTGGATGATCGGCGCGTCCGGATGGGTGCCGGCTGCGCCAGTCAGAAGCTTGACAGCGCTCAAATCTCCGTTTAACGACCCTGCCAACACCGGGTGGCAACGCCCGGTGGTTTCTTTTGCATGGGCGAGACCGACGCCAGCCTATCGGTGGTCTTGCTCGAATTGACGTGTCCCGTGGGTCTTCCGTCGCGTTGCGTGGAAAACCCTGTCAGGTCTCGAAAACGGAGGCCAGAGGAGGGCGCGTTTCCTTCACCCGGGGCCATGGGGTTTCCGGGTATATCGTTTTGAAAGGGAATGCGATGAGCAAGCGCGAATCCGCGAAATACAAGATCGACCGCCGTCTTGGCGAAAACATCTGGGGCCGCCCGAAGTCCCCGGTCAACAAGCGTGAATACGGCCCCGGCCAGCATGGCCAGCGCCGCAAGGGCAAGCTTTCCGACTTCGGCCTGCAGCTGCGCGCCAAGCAGAAACTGAAGGGCCACTATGGCGACGTCTCGGAAAAGCAGTTCCGCAAGGTTTATGAAGAGGCCAACCGCCGCAAGGGCGACACCTCCGAGAACCTGATCGGCCTGCTCGAGTCGCGCCTCGATGCGATCGTCTATCGCGCCAAGTTCGTGCCGACCATCTTCGCCGCCCGCCAGTTCGTCAACCACGGCCACGTGAACGTCAACGGCAGGCGCGTCAACATCGGCTCGTATCGCTGCAAGCCGGGCGACGTCATCGAGGTGCGCGAGAAGTCGAAGCAGCTCGTCATCGTGCTGGAGTCCGTCGGCCTGGCCGAGCGCGACGTGCCGGACTACATCGAAGCCGACCACAACAAGATGACCGCGACCTACAACCGCGTCCCCGGCCTGTCGGACGTTCCGTTTGCCGTGCAGATGGAACCGAACCTGGTCGTTGAATTCTATTCGCGCTGATAGCAGGCCGTCAGCCTCACGATCGAAGGCCGCCCATCGAGGCGGCCTTTTCTTTGTCGGCCGCGTCCGCTAATCCGTGCGCAACAGAACCGTGGGGCCTCAGCGCCATGAACATGCTGCCAGACGCCAAATCCCTGGAGCCGATGGGCGGCGACGGCTGCCATCCGCTGTTTCGCGATGCGCCGTCCTCGGTCGAGTTCAACAAGCTGCGCAAGCGGCTGCTGAGACTGACGCGCCAGGCCATTGAAGACTTCGCGATGGTGAAGCCCGGCGAGCGCTGGCTGGTGGCGCTCTCCGGCGGCAAGGATTCTTACGGCCTGCTCGCCTTGCTGCTCGACCTCAAATGGCGCGGGCTGCTGCCGGTCGAACTGCTCGCCTGCAATCTCGACCAGGGCCAGCCCAATTTTCCAAAACACATCCTGCCGGACTATCTGAACGCCAACGGCATCGCGCATCGCATCGAGTATCAGGACACCTATTCGGTGGTGACCGACAAGTTGCCCGAGGGCAGCACCTATTGCTCGCTGTGCTCACGGCTGCGGCGCGGCCATCTCTACCGCATCGCGCGCGAGGAGGGCTGCGCGGCGCTGGTGCTCGGCCACCATCGCGAGGACATCCTCGAGACCTTTTCATGAACCTCTTCCATGGCGGGCGTCTCGCCGCCATGCCGCCGAAGCTCATCAACGACGAGGGCGACGTCATGGTTCTGCGCCCGCTCGCCTATTGCGCCGAGATCGATCTCGAGAAATTCGCCGGAGCGATGAAGTTCCCGATCATTCCGTGCGACCTCTGCGGCAGCCAGGAAGGTCTCCAGCGCAATGCCATGAAGGCGATGCTGGACGATATCGAGAAGCGCATGCCCGGCCGGAAGGACACCATGATCCGCGCCATGACGAATGTGCGGCCGTCGCATCTGCTCGACCGAAAAATCTTCGACTTCGCCGCGCTCGATGCGCGCTTCACCACAGGGCAAGGCATTTCCGATGACATTTGACGATGAAGCGATCGACTGGCTGGCCGATCTCCTCGCCGACGCCGCCAGGATCGAAATCATGCCGCGCTTCCGCCGGCTGGGCGAAGGCGATATCCGCCAGAAGACGTCGGCTGCCGACCTCGTGACCGAGGCCGATGTCAATGCCGAAAGGCTGATTACCGCACGGCTGCGCGAACGCTACCCCGATGCCCTGGTGATCGGCGAAGAGGCCTGCGAGGACAATCCAGCCTTGCTGGCCGGGCTCGGCGAGGCAGCTCTTGCCTTCGTCATCGATCCGGTCGACGGCACCTTCAACTTTGCGTCGGGCGTGCCGCTGTTCGGCGTCATGCTGGGCGTCGTGGTCAAGGGCGAGACGGTCGCCGGCATCATCCATGATCCGGTCGGGAAGGACTGGCTTATCGGCGCCAGGGGGGCGGGCAGCCATATCCGTCATGCGCATGGCGCGCTGGAGAAGGTGCGTGTCGCCGCACCGGTGGCGATCTCACAGATGACGGGCGCCGTATCCTGGCAGTATCTGAAGGAGCCGGAGCGTTCGCGGCTCGCCCGCAACCAGACCAAGGCGCTGTCGCAATTCGGCTATCGTTGCGCGGCGCACGAATATCGGCTGCTGGCGAGCGGCCATGCGCATTTCGTCGTCTACAACAAGCTGATGCCGTGGGATCATCTTGCCGGCGTCCTGATCCACCAGGAAGCTGGCGGCTACGCCGCCCGCATCGACGGCAGCGCCTATTTGCCGTCTCATGTCGGCGGCGGTCTGCTCGTAGCGCCGGACAGGAATAGCTGGGACGAGTTGCGCCGCGAACTTTGGGCCGACTAAACCGCCAGATCACACTGGCGGGTTGTGCGGTTGGAACAGCCGTCCGCGCTCGGCAAAAAGGATCATCAGCAGGGCGGCGAATGAGACGGTGCAGAAGCCGGCGGCCAGCGGCGTGACCGTGCCGTTGAAAGCCTGGCCGATCAGCGTGCCGAGGATGCCGCCGAGAAAGGTCTGCATGAAGCCGAGGATCGATGAGGCCGTGCCGGCGAGTTCGCCGAGCGGCTCCATGGCCAAAGCGTTGAAATTCGCGCCAAGCCCGCCGAACGGCAGCATGGCGGCGGCAAAGAAGCCGACGAACAGCCAGAGCGGCATCCGCATCTCCAGCGAGACGACGAGCCAGACTAGGCTGATGGTGAGAAACAGCAGCAGCGCGCTTTGCGAGAGGCGGCGCATGCCGATCTTGCCGACGAGCCGCGCGTTGAGGAAGTTCGAGAAGGCAAGCACACCGGCAACGCCGGCGAAGATAAGCGGGAACAACTCGCCGACATGGAAGACGTCGAGATAGATCTGCTGCGCCGAATTGATGAACCCGAACATCGCGCCGAAGATGAAGGTGCTGGCGAAGGCATAGCAAAGCGCGATGCGGTTGGTGAGCACGATACGGAACCCGCCGACTATGGATTGCATCGTTAGCGGGCGGCGGTATTCCGGGTGCAGCGTTTCCGGCAAGCGCAGCAGCGACCACGCCGAGACGATCAGCGCGCCGACGGCCATGGTGACGAAGATCCAGTGCCAGGTGGCGAACAGCATGATGAATTGGCCAATGCCGGGCGCGACGACCGGGATCGCCATGAAGACCATGAAGATCAACGACATGACTTCGGCCATGCGGCGGCCTTCGAATGTATCGCGCACGATCGAGACCGCGATGACGCGGGTCGCCGCGGCGCCGATTCCCTGCACGAGCCGGCAAGCGAGCAGAATGGCGAAGCTCGGCGCAACCGTAGCCGCGGCAGCGGCCGCCACATAAATGACCAGCCCAACGACAAGCGGCGCGCGGCGCCCGAACCGGTCGGAGACCGGGCCGAAGAAAAGCTGCCCGCTGCCAAAGCCCAAAATATAAGCGGTGATCACATATTGGCGATGGTTCTCGTTCTCGACCCCGAGCGAGGCGCCGATCTGCTGCAGAGCCGGCAGCATGATGTCGATGGCCAGCGAGTTGAGCGCCATAAGCGCTGCGCAGAGCGCAATGAATTCCCAGCGCGGAATAGGCAAGCTGCTTGCCCGTTGCTGCGCTTCTACCTGCTTGTCCACGGCAAAGTCCGATCTTCAAACGAACATGCGTCGGGAGGCCGGCGCAGCTTCGCTCGTTCCCTGTCCGGGAACCATCGTGACGAGGTGGGGGCGGCCTCGGAATTTGCGCTGGGACGATCGGCTTCGATGAAGGCCGAACCGTTCCAGCAGTTGGTTGGCGCCATTCCGACGGAAAGCCGCTGCGCACTGCTCCAGGAATGCTTTGGCCGGCTAAGCCGGCCGGAGCGAACTCAAATCAGGCGGCGCCTTTGACGCTGACGCCCTTTTCGACCAGGAAATCCTGCAGTTCGCCGGCCTGGAACATCTCCCGCACGATGTCGCAACCGCCGACGAACTCGCCCTTGACGTAGAGCTGCGGGATAGTCGGCCAGTTGGAATAGTCCTTGATCCCTTGGCGCAGTTCCGCCGAATCCAGGACGTTCACACCTTTGTAGTCGGCGCCGATATAGTCGAGGATTTGCACCACCTGGCCCGAAAAACCGCACTGCGGGAAGCCGGGCGTGCCTTTCATGAAGAGCACGACGTCGTTGCTCTTCACTTCATTGTCGATGTAGTCGTTGATGCCGCTCATGGACGATCCTTTCACGCCTGTGACAACCAGGCTCGAAGCATGCCCATCAGATAAACCCATAGGTTGGCCGAAACAAGACGTTAGCCGCGACGCCTCGGTAATGGCGCAAGAGATGGCGCGATTTGTGCCAAGCCTTAAGTGGCAATGCCTTTTTTGTTTCGATGCATGTCGTTGTCCCAGAACCGCTGCAGACTTCTGGGCGACATGCATCTAGTCCGGAACGCTGGTCTGCAGGGCCAGCGCATGCAGAACGCCGCCCATATTGCCCTTCAGGGCGTCATAGACCATCTGGTGCTGCTGGACCCGGCTTTTGCCGCGGAAGCTCTCCGCCACCACTTCGGCAGCGTAGTGGTCGCCGTCGCCGGCCAGATCGCGAATCGTCACCTTGGCGTCGGGAATGCCTTCCTTGATCAGCCGTTCGATGTCGTGCGCGTCCATTGCCATGTCAAAATCCTGTTTTCGAGCGCAGTGCAGCCCGTACGATAAGAGTCGTAAGCAAGCCTAGAACCTTTCTGGTCCGGATTGAAGCCGTTGCGTCCACAGAGCTCTATGCGTTGTCCTGCCGAGGATGGACCGCACCGTTCTCGCCGATATCGTCGCGGGTCGAAAATGAGCGGCCGAGGCTGAAGGTCAGCACATAGAGTGGGATGTTGATGGCCAGACCGACCGTTGGAAGATAGCTTGTCATCCGCCACAGCGCCAAGAAGAAGGGCTGGCCGTAGCCGTCGCAGGCAAGCGACGAGCCATACTGCCACAACACGCTGATCGCTGCGGCAACTGCAAACAGCTTGGTGCAGGTGGCGACATGCCTTGCTCGCGCCGGGTCTGGCGATAGCCGGTCCCATAGCAGCAGGCAGACGATCGGAACCGCATAGATCAGGGTCTGCACAGCGAGCATCGGCAGCGTGCCGTTGGCAGCGGCAAGGAACTCGGCCCGCGTTTCCAGCCGCGGGCACACCTCGCTCGAGGTCGTCGACAGCAGGAAGAAGACGAACGGGCCGAGAAACCAGAAGAAGAACAGCGACGGCCAGAAGACGACTGCCAGCAGCGCCCGGGCGGCGAGGCTGTTCAAATGGCCTGGTCCATGAAGCGCGGGAACCAGCCCTCGTGGACGGCGGTCAATTCGCTGACCGGTATCGCACGCGTGTCGCCGAGCTTCAGCGCGCTGCCGCCGGTGGTGCCGATCCACGGCGCGAAGATGCCGAGCCTGCTCTGCTCCTCGCGGATCCTTTCCCAGTCGCTGCCTTGCGGGTCGATCGAGAGGGTCAGGAGATAACGCCCCTGATCCTCGCCGAACCAGACCGGGATCGGGTCGGCGCCGTTAAGCCCGGGGACGGTGGCGCCGATGCCGGAGGCCATCGCCATTTCGGCCAGTGCCACGGCCAGGCCGCCATCGGAAACGTCGTGCGCCGCGGTCACCACGCCGGACGCGATCAGCGCGCGCACATGGTCGCCGACGCGCTTTTCATGCGCGAGGTCGACCGGCGGCGGCGGGCCGTCGGCACGGCCATGAATGTCGCGCATATAGACGGACTGGCCGAGATGGCTGCCCCAGCTCGACGGAGCGCCGACCAGCACGATCATCTGGCCCTCGGCGGCAAAACCGATGCGCGCCATCTTCGACCAGTCGGCGATCAGGCCGACGCCGCCGATGGTCGGCGTCGGCAGAATGCCACGACCATTGGTTTCGTTGTAGAGCGAGACATTGCCGGAGACGATCGGGAAGCCGAGCGCGCGGCAGGCATCGCCGATGCCTTTCACCGCGCCGACCAGCTGGCCCATGATCTCGGGGCGTTCCGGATTGCCGAAATTGAGGTTGTCGGTCGCCGCGAGCGGCAAGGCGCCGGTGGCGGTCAGATTGCGCCAGCATTCGGCCACTGCCTGCTTGCCGCCTTCATACGGATCGGCCTCGCAATAGCGCGGGGTCACGTCGGAGGAGAAGGCGAGAGCCTTGGTCGGATGGCCCTCGACGCGGACCACGCCGGCATCGCCGCCGGGAAGCTGCAGCGAGTTGCCCTGGATCAGCGTGTCGTACTGCTCCCACACCCAGCGGCGCGAGGAAAGATCCGGCCCGCCGAGCAGCTTGAGCAGCGCGTCGGCGACATCGGCCTTGGGCGCATCGCCGGCGGCCAGCGGCGACGGCTTTTTCGCTTCGACCCACGGGCGGTCATATTCCGGCGCCTGATCGCCAAGTTCCTTGATCGGCAGATTGGCGGCCTCGTCGCCCTGATGCAGCACGCGAAAGCGAAGGTCGTCGGTCGTCCTGCCGACAATGGCGAAGTCGAGGTCCCATTTGCGGAAGATCGCCTCGGCTTCCTTCTCCTTTTCGGGGCGCAGCACCATCAGCATGCGCTCCTGACTTTCCGACAGCATCATCTCATAGGCGCTCATGCGCTCCTCGCGCACCGGCACCTTGTCGAGATCGAGCTCGATGCCGAGATCGCCCTTGGCGCCCATCTCGACCGCCGAGCAGGTGAGGCCGGCGGCACCCATGTCCTGGATGGCGATGACGGCGCCGGAAGCCATCAGTTCGAGGCAGGCCTCCAGCAGGCATTTCTCGGTGAAGGGGTCGCCGACCTGCACGGTCGGGCGCTTCTCCTCGATCTTGTCGTCGAACTCGGCAGAAGCCATGGTGGCGCCGCCGACGCCGTCGCGTCCGGTCTTGGCGCCGAGATAGACCACGGGCAAGCCGACGCCCTTGGCCTGCGACAGGAAGATGGCGTTGGTCTTGGCCAGGCCGGCGGCAAAGGCGTTGACCAGGATGTTGCCGTTGTAGCGCGGGTCGAAATTGACCTCACCGCCGACCGTCGGCACGCCGAAGGAGTTGCCGTAGCCGCCGACGCCGGAGACGACGCCGGCCACCAGATGCCGGGTCTTGGGATGATCCGGCGCGCCGAAGCGCAACGCATTCATGGCCGCGATCGGCCGCGCGCCCATGGTGAAGACGTCGCGCAGGATGCCGCCGACGCCGGTCGCCGCGCCCTGGTATGGCTCAATATAGGAAGGGTGGTTGTGGCTCTCCATCTTGAAGACGACGCAGTCGCCGTCACCGATGTCGACCACGCCGGCATTCTCGCCCGGCCCCTGGATCACCTGCGGGCCGCTGGTCGGCAGCGTGCGCAGCCATTTCTTGGACGACTTGTAGGAGCAGTGCTCGTTCCACATCGCCGAGAAGATGCCGAGCTCGGTGAAGCTCGGCTCGCGTCCGACCAGGTCGAGGATGCGCTGGTATTCGTCCGGCTTCAGCCCATGCGCGGCGACGAGTTCCGGGGTAATCGGCACGGAATTGGAAATGGTCATGAGCGGCGATTTATGTCCGTGGGAGAGGGGATTTTTGAGTCTCCTCTTATCGCAAGCTTTCGCGCGATACACCCCTCCGGATCACGAAAAACGCCGGAAACCGCCTCGCCGATGAAAGCCAGCCCGTCCGCCCGCCGGGCGCTCAGGAAAAACTGTCGTAGCCGGCGCGGCCCTCGTCCAGCAGCCGTCGAATGACTGCGACGCCGCCGGCCACATCCTGGTTCTGCCGGGGCTGCGATACGCCGAAACGAACACCGTGGAAGACCTGCTCGGAACGGCCGGCCTTGAACTCGTCCTCATCGTCGAGGAGCACCCCCTGCGCCAGGCAGGCATTCTTGAAAGTGCCGGAGAGCCAAGGGTCGGGCAAGGTCAGCCAGACGAACGGCACATTGTCCCTTGTTCTGAAATCGAACCCGGCGAGCATCTCGCGGACAGTGACGACGCGGGTCTGGATCTCGGCGACGCAGCGCATGCGGATATCGCTTGCCTCGCCGGACATCACCAGCCTCGAGCCGACCTCGGCCAGCAGGAAGGGCAACCCGCCGGTCATCATCTTGTGGGCGACGCGGATGCGATGACGAAAGGCCGGCGGGCAGGACAGCCAGCCGCCGCGCACGCCGGCCGCGACCGACTTCGACAGGCCACCGGCGACGATCGTGCGCTCCGGCGCATATTCGGCAAGCAGCGGCGTCGGGTCGTCGGTCAGGTCGCCATAGAGATCGTCCTCGACCAGCACGACATTATATTCGCGGGCGACGCGCGCGATCGCCTGGCGCCGCTCCGCCGGCATCGTCACCAGGGTCGGGTTCTTCGCCGTCGGCATCAGGAACATGACCTTCGGGTGCTTCTGTGCGCAGACCCGCTCGAAATCGTCGGGGTCGATGCCTTCATCGTCCGATAAGACCAATGCGGTTCGCCGTCCGATCAGCCCGGCGCTGCGCGCGATCTGTGAATAGGTGAGGTGCTCGAAGACGACATAGTCGCCCGGCATGGTCAGCGCGGCGATCGCCGCCATCACCGCCGCATGCGTGCCGAGCGTCGGCACGATGGAATCCGGCGAGGGGCGGAAGGAATTGCGCGCCAGCCAGCGGCTGCCCGCCTCAAACCAGCGTTCGGGGAAATCCCTCGTGTAGCTCGAAATCTCATGCGGATGGTCCCGCGCCGTTCGCGCCAGCATCTCGGCGATGATCGTGTCCTGGCCGATATCGGGCGCGGCGGTGCTGTCGAAGCGCAGCTTGCCCGCCGGCGCATCGATGGGGCGTGTGCCGTGTACGGCAGGCTCCAGGTCCGGCTTCGAGTCTCCGGCGCTTTGAGCGAGCACATAGGTGCCGCGCCCGACCTCGCCGCTCACCAGTCCGCGTTCGCGCAGCAGCTGGTAGGCCCGGCCGATGGTGCCGACCGTTGTTCCGATGTCGTAGGCGAGATCGCGCTGCGGCGGCAGTTTCGCACCGGCATCGATGACGCCCTTGTCGATATCTGACTCAATGCTGTCAGCAAGGCGCTGATACAGAGGGCCGGAGCCAACGGAGAGATCGGGGAGCCAATTTGTCATGGTGACAATTTTCTATATTGCACCGGCTGATGAGTCAATGCATATCGAAGGGGCGATTGTCAGGGTGCAATCGAGACAAGGCAGGACGGCAATGGATACAATCGAGACAATTGACTACGCTGGCCCGGCGCTGCGCGCGCAGACCGAGCCCTTGGCCCGCCGCGGTTTTGCAGGTCGCGTGGCGCTCGTGTTCCGTTCCGTCGTCATGCAGATCGACCGCATGCTGCAGCGCCGGCGCGGACGCCTTGCGCTGCTGGAGATGACGGACGAGCAGCTCAAGGATATCGGCATCTCGCGCTGCGATGCGCATCGCGAAGGCATCAGGGCATTCTGGGATTGATCGCTTTCGGGCGATCCCGACCGGGCCTGCGGCTCACTACCGCAGGCGGGCGATGCCGTCATCGACAAACATGGCGAGCAGCAATAGCCCCAGAAAACAGTGGCGGCCGGCGCCGCATCGCGACGCTGGCGCCGCCGTTCTCCGCTGCCTCACGTGGCAGCGGCGCAGGATGGATTGCCGGCCTGCCAGCGGGCGATGTCGGCGCCGATGCGGGCGCCCAGCGGTTCGGCCATCAGCGGCCCGAACACGTCGACCTTGCTGGAATTGCCCTGTGCCTGCACGACCAGCAGCGGTTTGCCACCGTAATGCTTGGCCGGCACCAGCAGGAAGCGCGGCGTGCCGCTGTAGGAATTGAGTTCATTGGCCATCTGGTAGGACTTGAAGGCCGGATCCTTGCTGGCGATCCAGCATTTATGCGCGGCGATCGCCACCTGCTCCATGGCAAGCAGCGAGGCGCTCTTGCCTGACGACACCGGCGCGGTCTTCGGAGCGGACTGGCAGGAGGCCAGCGAAACGCCGGCGGCGGCCAGCAGAGCAAGGCGAGCAATCGTCAGTCTCATGGTCAGGCCTCGCCGCTGCGGTCTGCAAGGAATGTCTGAAAGGATCAAGCGGCGACGCCGAGCGCGCTTTCGAACAGCGCGCGGCCATCGCTGCCGCCATGCGCGGCCTCGATCAGGTTCTCCGGATGCGGCATCAGGCCGAGCACATTGCCGTTCTCGTTGACGATGCCGGCGATGTCGTTGATCGAGCCGTTGGGATTGGTGCCTTCGGCATAGCGGAACACCACCTGGCCTTCTCCTTCGAGGCGGGCGAGCGTCTCGGCATCGGCGAAATAGTTGCCGTCGTGATGCGCCACCGGCGAGCGGATGATCTGTCCGGGCTTGTAGCGGCGCGTGAACATGGTGTTGGCGTTGGCAATCTCGAGCTTGACGTGCCGGCAGACGAACTTCAGCGATGCATTGCGCATCAGGGCGCCGGGCAGCAGCCCGGCCTCGACCAGGATCTGGAAGCCGTTGCAGACGCCGATCACTGTGACGCCCTTGGCTGCCTTCTCGGCCACCGCCCGCATCACCGGCATGCGCGCGGCGATCGCGCCGCAGCGCAGATAGTCGCCGAAGGAAAAGCCACCGGGGATGGCAATCAGGTCGACGTCCGGGATCTCGGTGTCGGTCTGCCAGACGGTCACCGGCGCCTGACCGGAAATCTTGGTCAGCGCCGCGATCATGTCGCGGTCGCGGTTGAGGCCAGGCAGGAGGACGACGGCTGATTTCATGGTCAGGCGATCTCCACCGCGTAATTCTCGATCACCGTGTTGGCCAGAAGCTTGTCGCACATGGCCTTGAGGTCGGCCTCGGCCTTGGCCTTGTCGGTGCCGGCAAGCTCGACATCGAAGACCTTGCCTTGGCGCACCTGGCCGACGCCGTCGAAGCCCAGGCCCGACAGCGCATGCTCGATCGCCTTGCCCTGCGGGTCGAGAACGCCGTTCTTAAGAGTGACGGTGATGCGGGCTTTCATCGGTACTCCTGAGTGATCGGTGGTGCTGGCGGACCTGCTGTTGCGGCAGGTCGCTAATCAGTGCTTCGTGCCCTTCGACGGCTCGGAGGAGGCGACGAGCACCGGGCCGGTGGGGCGCGGCGGCTCGTTCTCGTTCATGATGCCGAGGCGGCGGGCGACTTCCTGATAGGCCTCGACCAGGCCGCCCATGTCGCGGCGGAAACGGTCCTTGTCGAGTTTGTCCTGCGTGGCGACATCCCACAGCCGGCAGGAATCCGGCGAGATCTCGTCGGCCACGACGATGCGCATCATGTCGCCCTCGAACAGGCGTCCGCACTCGATCTTGAAATCGACGAGCTGGATGCCGACGCCCAGGAACAGGCCGGAAAGGAAGTCGTTGACGCGGATGGCCAGCGCCATGATGTCGTCGATTTCCTGCGGGCTTGCCCAGCCGAAGGCAGTGATGTGCTCTTCCGAAACCATCGGGTCGTCGAGCGCGTCCGCCTTGTAATAGAATTCGATGATCGAGCGCGGCAGCACCGTGCCTTCCTCGATGCCGAGGCGTTTGGCCAGCGAGCCGGCGGCGACATTGCGCACCACCACTTCGAGCGGGATGATCTCGACTTCCTTGATCAACTGCTCGCGCATGTTGAGGCGGCGGATGAAATGGGTCGGGATGCCCATACGGTTCAAATGGTTGAAGATGTGCTCGGAAATGCGGTTGTTGAGCACACCTTTGCCATCGACCACCTCATGTTTCTTCTTGTTGAAGGCGGTGGCGTCATCCTTGAAGAACTGGATAAGCGTACCCGGCTCAGGGCCCTCATAGAGGATCTTGGCCTTGCCTTCATAAATGCGGCGGCGATTTTTCATCTGATTTTTTCTCTGGATTGGCGGGCAGGCGGCAAGCGACCAGTTCCTGTCCGTCTGCCTAAATTAGTTGTGGCGACGGTGGCGTTCAATGCCGGTGTCTATCGCAATCGTAATGTTTGCTCAATCGGCAAATCCTGCCAATCAACCAGTTTCCGGACCGAATGCCGCAGCGCAGCATTCGATCAAGCATATTGACCGGGTCGCGACCTTTTGGTTTGTGCTGGGTCAGCACACATATTGCAGGCCTAGCGGATCGGATTGACCGGAGGGACGTCATGAGCAGCATGAAAGACCGCGAAGAGGGCTTCGAGCGCAAGTTCGTCTTCGACGAGGAGCTTCGCTTCAAGGCTTCGGCACGCCGCAACAAGGCGCTCGGCCTGTGGGCCGCCGAAAAACTGGGCAAGAGCGGCGCCGACGCCGAGGCCTATGCCAAGCAGGTCGTCGTTTCCGACATCGAGGAAGCCGGCGACCACGATGTCTTCCGCAAGATCCGCACGGATTTCGACGCAGCCGGCGTCCACCAGTCGGACCATCAGATCCGCCGCACCATGGACGAGTTGATGGCGGAGGCGATCGAGCAGATCAAAAACAGCTGACGCTGGAGATGAGCATGATGTCGCCCGACAGCCGCTCCACAGGTTTCGGCATCATGCTCTAGCTGGACCAATCGACCGCCCGGCCTCGCCGGGCGGTTTTTCTTTGCCTTTGCTGCCGTTTCCGGATGAACTGCGCGCCGTCAACAAGGAAGTTCCGATGTCGCTCAAGTCCCGCCTGGCTGCCGATGAAACCCTGTTCACCGCATGGTCGGGAGTTCCGGACGCGCTGACGGTCGAGATCATCGCCAAGCAGGGTTTTGATGCCGTCACCCTCGACATGCAGCATGGCGGCCACCACGAAGACAGCGTGCTGCGCGGCCTGGTGCCGGTGCTCGCCGCGAACAAGCCGGCGCTGGTGCGCATTCCCGTCGGTCGCTTCGACATGGCGAGCCGGGCGCTCGATTTCGGCGCCGAGGCTGTGATCGCGCCGATGGTGAATTCGGTGGCCGACGCCAGGCAGTTCGCCGCGGCGATGAAATATCCGCCGCTGGGCGAGCGTTCATGGGGACCCACCTATGCCTTCCCGCGCCATGGCAGAGGCGACCATGCCGAATGGCTGCGCGACAGCAACCAGCGCACCATGGCTTTCGCCATGGTCGAGACACGCGCAGCCTTCGAGGCGCTCGACGGCATCCTGGACACGCCCGGCATCGACGGCATCTTTGTCGGCCCGTCGGATTTCTCGATCGCCTGGTCGAGCGGCACGACCGTCAATTCGACACTGGAAAGCATGATGGAAACCGTGGCTTCAATCGCCGAGCGCACGCGCAAGGCCGGCAAGCACGCGGCGATCTACGTCATTGAACCGGCAGTCGCCGGCCGTGTCGTGTCGATGGGTTATCGGCTGCTCGCCATGGGTTCCGACCACACGCTGATTTCGCTCGGCGCCAAGACGCTTTTGAAAAGCATGCGGGATTCGATCGGCTCCTGAGCGCCTTGCGCCCGCTCAAGGTTCTTTGAGCTCGGTCATGAACTTGGCGAACGTCATCGAGCCTTCCGGCCACGGGCCAAAGCCGGCATCCTGGTTGAGGTGGCCGGCCTCGCCGGCGTCGATGAACAGCGATCCCCAGGCGGCGGCAATGTCTTCGGCAACCTCGAAGGCGCAGAACGGATCGTTGCGGCTGGCGATCACGATCGACGGAAAGGGCAGGGGATCGCGCAGATAGGGGCCGAAGGTCATCAGATGCCTCGGCCTGATCTCCGGATTGGCAACGTCCGGAGGCGCCACGAAAAAGGCGCCGGCGACCGGCTTCTTGAACTGCGGAATGGCCTGCACCGCCGCCGCCACGCCAAGCGAATGGGCGACGATCACGACCGGGCGCTCGGCCTCGTTGACGGCGTTCGCCACGCTCGCCGTCCAATCCTCGCGCACCGGCTTCGTCCATTCGGCCTGCTCGACGCGACGCGCCGTCGACAGCTTCGACTGCCACCGCGTCTGCCAGTGCTCCGGTCCGGAATTGGTGTAGCCCGGCACGATGAGAATATCTGCATCCTTGACTTTCATGGCGCGCATGTAGCGAGCGGCCTTGTCTCGTGCAACCATGACGGCGGAGGTGGCACATCACAATTGTGAACAACCTGTTCGATTCTTTCCGACTTGTGTGAACGATCGCAGTGGACGATCTGAAGGGAGAAGACGAGGACAACAAACCGGGTTACGCACTTCCCATTGGAGTGGCTGCAGCCCAATGGAGAGTTCGATGAGTGAATTGCCTTTTGCCGCGACCACACCGGTCAGCGTCTCGCGGGTCGGATTGAAGGCGCGTGACGCGGAAAGTCTGGCCGCCTATTACCGCGCCGTTGTCGGCCTGCAGGAGCTGGGCCGCGCCGACGGCGCGATCACGCTTGGCGCCGCCAATCGTCCGCTGCTGGTCCTGGAGCAGGACGCCTCGGCGAAACCCGACGATCCGCACAGTGCCGGTCTGTTCCACACGGCCTTTCTGGTGCCGTCACGCGCCGATCTCGGCCGCTGGATCAGCCACGCCGCCGCCAAGCGGATCGCCATCGAAGGAGCATCCGACCATCTGGTCAGCGAGGCGCTTTATCTCACCGATCCCGAGGGCAACGGCATCGAAATCTATGCCGACCGGCGTCCGCAGGACTGGAAATGGAACGGTGACAGAATAGCCATGTCGACCGAGCGGCTGAACCTGCCGGCGGTTGTTGCCAGCGTGCCGGCAGGCGATGCCGGCTGGCAGGGCGCCCCGGAAAACACCATCGTCGGCCATGTTCATCTTCGCGTCGGACGTCCAGAAGACGCCGAGGCCTGGTGGCATGACGAGTTCGGTTTCGACACGGTGGCCAAATATGGCGGCCAAGCGGTGTTCCTGTCGTCCGGGCACTATCACCATCATATCGGTGCCAATGCCTGGCGCAGCGCCGGCGCCGGCCGTCGCGATCCGTTCCGCTCAGGGCTCGCCTGGGTCGAAATGCGTTCGGACAATGTGAACGCCGAGAGGACACAGGAAGATCCGTGGGGCACGGTGATCAGGACGGTGCCTGGCAAGGCTTGATCCACTTCAAGCCGAGGCCAGCGCCGCCCCTTATCCACCGTTCGGGCACCTTCTCCCTGTGAACGGGGAGAAGGAAAGGTCAAGCCTCTCCAAACACCCGCTTGAAGATCGTGTCGACATGCTTGGTGTGGTAGCCGAGGTCGAATTTCTCGCGGATATCGGCTTCGGGGAGTGCCGCGGTCACTTCCTTGTCGGCAAGCAGTTCCTCAAGGAAATCAGCGCCCTGTTCCCACACCTTCATGGCGTTGCGCTGCACCAGCCGATAAGCGTCCTCGCGTGACACGCCGGCCTGTGTCAATGCCAGAAGCACGCGCTGCGAATGCACCAGGCCGCGGAACTTGTTCATATTCTTCAGCATGTTGTCGGGATAGACGAGCAGCTTGTCGATGACGCCGGTGAGACGCGACAGCGCGAAGTCGAGAGTGACCGTCGCATCCGGCCCGATCATGCGTTCGACCGAGGAATGCGAGATGTCGCGTTCGTGCCAGAGCGCCACATTCTCCATGGCAGGCATGGCGAAGGAGCGCACCATGCGGGCGAGACCGGTGAGATTCTCGGTCAGCACCGGATTCCGCTTGTGCGGCATCGCCGACGAGCCCTTCTGCCCCGGCGAGAAATATTCTTCCGCCTCCAGCACCTCGGTGCGCTGCAAATGGCGGATCTCAGTGGCGAGGCGTTCGACCGACGAGGCGATGACGCCGAGCGTGGCGAAGAACATGGCGTGGCGGTCGCGTGGGATAACCTGGGTCGACACCGGCTCCGGCTGCAGTCCCAGCTTCTTCGCCACATGCTCCTCGACATAGGGATCGATGTTGGCGAAGGTGCCGACGGCACCGGAAATCGCACAGGTGGCGATATCTTGGCGTGCATGCACCAGCCGCTCCAGGCAGCGCGAGAACTCGGCATAGGCCAAGGCCAGCTTGACGCCGAAGGTGGTCGGCTCGGCATGGATGCCGTGGCTGCGGCCGATGGTGACGGTGTTCTTATGCTCGAAGGCGCGGCGCTTCAGCGCCGCAAGCAATGCGTCAAGATCGGCAATCAGGATGTCGCTGGCGCGCGTCAACTGCACGGCAAGGCAGGTGTCGAGCACGTCCGAGGAGGTCATGCCCTGGTGGATAAATCGGGCATCGGGTCCGACGAATTCGGCAAGGTGGGTGAGGAAGGCGATGACGTCGTGCTTGGTGACGCGTTCGATCTCGTCGATCTTGTCGACGTCGAATTTGGCGGCGCCGCCCTTTTCCCAGATGGTTTTCGCGGCCTCTTTCGGGATGACGCCCAACTCGGCCAGCGCGTCGCAGGCATGCGCCTCGATTTCGAACCAGATGCGGAAGCGGGTTTCGGGCGACCAGATGGCGACCATTTCGGGCCGGGAATAGCGAGGGATCATCGTACGGGTCCTGCCTGGGAGAGGTTTTGGCCGCGTCCTAACAGAGGCCGGTCCAATGCTCAACGTCGCTGGCGCAAACCAGATGCTGGCGCGATTGGTGCTGCGAACCCAAGCGGACTGGCGGCAAGCAGGGCAGAGATGCCCCATCGGACTGCGTTTCACCTCCCAATTTCATCACTTCCCTGTACGGGAGGGTGAAAACGTCATTCTGCCGCTTCAGGCACGCATCCAATATCTTCGCCGTCTGTTGTTGTGGACAACGTCAAGGGAGATCCACCATGACCGACGCCAGCGAAATTCGCGAGCATATGGAAGTAATCGGCGCCGACGGCGTCCATATCGGCACCGTCGACAGGGTCGATGGCCGGCGCATCAAGCTGACCAAGGCCGACAGCGGCATGGGTTCCCACAAGGGCCATCACCACTACATTCCGCTGAGCCTGGTGGCCGAGATCGATGGGCAAAAGGTCCGGCTGTCGGCGAACTCGGATGTCGCGGTATCCTTCGAGGAGGAAAAATCCGATCCGACCTGATCGGCGCTCTCGGAGCGTCTTGCCGCAGTTCCGGACGCAAGGCCGCCATGGGCGTCCTCAAGGCTCCAGACTAGCGCGACGACCAAACCGGGAAAATATCTCCTTCGGCGGGTGTCGCGGCAAAGACGCCTCGGGCGATGGCGCGCGCCATGGTGGCGCCCGCCGCCGTATAGAGGTCGATCGCGGCGTCGGCGCTGAGTTCGATGCCGCTGCGGCCGGTGGCGAGCGCAAAGACCAGATCGCCATCGGCCGGCGTGTGCGTCGGCCAAATGGCACGCACGAAGCCGTCATGCGCCGCGATCGCCAGCCGCTTGGCGGCTGACTTGGAGAGCACGGCGTCCGTTGCGATAACGGCAATGGTGGTGTTGCCACCCTCCACCGCCTGCGCCCCGAAACGGCGGTCGCGGAATTTCAACAGGATGCGCCGGGCGTCTTCCGGCATTGGATCGGGATAGCCCAGCGCGCCGAATTCCTCGCCGATCTCGAAGGGAGCGGCCCAGAAATGGCGGCTGCGCCCGACCGTCACCGAGCCGATCGGGTTGACGGCGGCGAGCGCGCCGATGGTGATGCCGCTGTCGAGCAGCGTGGAGGCCGAACCGAGCCCGCCTTTAAGCCCAGAGGTGAGCGCGCCGGTTCCAGCGCCGGCCGTGCCGATGGGGAAATCGACCGCTGCCGCCTGCACCGCCGCATAGCCGAGTTCGCGGTAGGGTGGATAGCGGCCCCAATCCTTGTCGCCGGCATTGCGGAGATCGAACAGGATCGCTGCCGGCACGATGGGCACGCGAAAGCCGCCCACCTCGACGCCGATGTTTCTTTCGCGCAACGCAGCCTGAACGCCTGAGGCCGCATCCAGGCCAAAGGCCGAACCGCCCGAAAGCACAATGGCGTGGACGGTTTCGATGGTGTTGTGCGGTTCGAGCAGGTCGGTCTCGCGCGTTCCCGGCGCGCCGCCCAGCACCTGCACTCCGGCCACCGCCGGCTCATCGCACAGGACGACCGTGACGCCTGATTTCAACTGGGCATCGGCGGCATTGCCGACGCTCAGTCCGGCGACGTCGGTGATCAGGTTGCGCGGCCCGGCGCGGAACATCACTCCACCTCCAGCGGCACGAAATGCGTGCCGTCGAAGCGGTAGACGCGAAATGGGTTCTGGGTTAGGTCGCCCTTTTCGTCGAAGCGGATGGTGCCGATCGCGGTTTCGAAGTCATGCCCGGTCAACGTCTCGGCGAGCGTTTTGCCGGTGCTCTGCGCGTCCGCGAGTGCGGCCTTGGCGATCTCGACCGCCGCATAAGCGGGCAGCGTATACCCTTCCGGAACGATCTTGCTGGCAGCAAAGGCCTGCACCACCGTCTGATCGGCGATCTCAGCCCATTCGGGTGGCGCGATCATCAGCGTGCCGGGAGCAAAAGGCACCTCGCCCGGCGGCGTGCGCAGATTTTCACCGCCGGCAAAAGTGATGCCTGCATTGAGAGAGCCGGCATCGCGGCCCATGATGGCGATGTCGTCGCCATCGCCCCCGGCGAACACCTTCGTGGCGCCGGCCCTCTTCAGCCGCCCGATCAACGCGATCTGGTTGTCCAGTTGGGGCCGAAACGTGTCGACGAAGACCGGCTTCAGCGCCGCCTGCTCCGCGGCTGCGCGCAATGTCTCGGCCATCTCGCGGCCGTAGATCGTTCCGTCATCGACAATGGCGAACAAATCGTCCTTCCAGAGCCGGGTGAGGATCGTAGCCGCCGCATTGCGTTCGTCATCGCCGCGCGGGCCAAGCCGGTAGACCGGCCAGCCGGTCTTGGCGCGCCTGTCGGTCAGGCTTTCGGTGCGCACCCCAACCGTGATGACCGGGATATTGGCATCCTTGAGGATCGGAAGCGCTGCCTCGATCGCCTCGGTGCAGAGAAAGCCGACCACGACATCGACCTTGGCGTCCACGAATTGCCGAGCGGCCGCTGTCCCGCCATCGGCGGTGCAAGCGTCGTCGACGATCTTGAGGGCAAGGCCATTCGCCTGCGCCGCCGGGCTGGCGCCGTTCTCGATCTGCTTGCCAAGGACTGCGGAGGGACCGGAGAGCGGTGCCGCGACGCCGACCAGACCGTCGGCATGGGCGCTGGCGGCCAGCGAGAGCCAGAACAGCGCGGCCAATGTCGTCGTGATATGGCGCATTCGGGCGAAAAATTCCTCTGTGCCGAAGCTATAGTCCGACACTATTCCAGCAAAGACCTAAAGGCTGGCTAAGCCGGGCGCAACACGCGAATTTGCGGATTGCGGTCAAGCACTTCGCTTGTGGCATGCGATATGCCGCCATATATAACGAGCTGGTTTTTGACAGGTGGTCATCAGGTGCTGAAGATCAATGATATAGGGCCGCAGGCGTATCGCGATGCGATGGCGCATTTTGCCGGCCATGTTCACGTGGTGACCACCGATGGTCCCGCTGGCCGGCGGGGCGCGACGGTGATCGCGGCCTGCTCGGTGTCCGACACGCCGCCAACCGTGTTGGTCTGCCTCAACCGCGAAAACCCCAAGAACGAGCCTTTCATCAAGAACGGCAACTTCGCCCTCAACACGCTTGCGTCGGACCAGGAGGCGCTTTCAGCCGGCTTTTCCGGCATGACCGGCCTACCGCCGGAAGAGCGCTTTGCCCTCGGCGAATGGGATGTGATCTCGACCGGCGCACCGACGCTGAAAGGGGCGCTTGCCGTCTTCGATTGCGAGATCATCGACACCAAGGATCTCGCCACCCACCGTGTGCTTTTTGGCAAGGTGACAGGTCTGCGCATCGGCGATAATTTGCGGCCGCTGATCTATCACAACCGCGGCTATCACGTTCTGTGAAGCGGGCAGGCGGCATCCACGGAGACAAGATGACCGCGCCGCGCCTCGCGCCGGAATCGATCGACGAAACGCTCGACCTTTTGACCGGCGCGGAGTGTGTCGCCGACCGCTCGCTGAGGCGGGCGCCCGGGGCGTCAAGGCGATGCTGCCGCATGTCGACGAGTTCCGAGCGGTTCACAATCTCGATGCGCTCGCAGACCTCTGCGCTTCGCTCGACCAGCGCCCGGCCTTTTCAGTCGACCCGCGCCGCTGGCTCAGAACTGGCGGGAAGCGCGCGGAGTAGCCATATGTTTGCCGGGAGCGCGGCGAGAGAAACAGATTTTGCGAGAAGCGACGATGGCCAAGAGCATTTATCTCGATGAGGCCCGCGATCCCTTAATTATCGCGGAAGGCTGGATGAAGGACGGCAAGGATGTCGCCATCGCGACCGTGGTCGAGACCTGGGGCTCGGCGCCGCGTCCGATCGGCAGTCATCTGGTCATCGACGCCGAAGGCAATTTCCACGGCTCCGTCTCCGGCGGTTGCGTCGAGGGCGCGGTGGTGACGGAGGCGATCGACGTCATCGGCTCGGGCAAGGCAAGAATGTTGGAGTTTGGGGTCGCCGACGAGACCGCCTGGCAGGTCGGCCTGTCCTGCGGCGGCCGCATCAAGGTCTATGTCGAGCGGCTGGGCTGATCATTCATGGACCCCTATGTCCTGAAAACCTTGAACGAAGAACGCCGCGCCCGGCGTGCCGCGGTGCTGGTCACCGATCTCGGTGACGGCCGCGACCGCGTCGTGCGCGAGGGCGATCACGTGGCAGGCGATCTCGGGGCAGCGGTCGCCACGGCATTCCGCACCGGCAATTCCGCATCCGTCGAAGTGGAAGGCCGCAGCTTCTTTCTCAATGCGCATCTGCCGCAGCCGCGCCTCGTTGTGATCGGCGCAGTGCATATCAGCCAAGCGCTGGCGCCGATGGCCAGGATCGCCGGCTATCCGGTCGAGATCATCGATCCGCGCACGGCCTTTGCCACGCCCGAGCGCTTCCCGGATGTCGCACTATATGCCGAATGGCCGCAGGACGTGCTGAAGCGTGAGCCGCTCGACAGCTACACCGCGCTTGTCGCGGTGACGCATGATCCGAAGATCGACGATTTCGCGCTGAAGGCAGCGCTCGATGCCGGCTGCTTCTATGTCGGGGCGCTCGGCAGCCGAAAGACCCATGCCAAGCGCGTCGAGCGCCTGCTGGCACTGGGCGCCGGCGCCGATCAGATCGCCCGCATCCACGCGCCGATCGGGCTCGACATCGGCGCCGCCAGTCCGGGCGAGATCGCCGTCGCCATCCTTGCGCAGACGATCGGTGCATTCCGCTCGCGCGGCCTGGAAGCGAAAGGCGCCGTGGCGTGAAGTTCGGTGCGGTCCCGATCGATGAGGCGGAGGGCGCCGTGCTTGCCCACGCGACGGCGGCTGGCGGGCGGCGTTTGCGCAAGGCGCACAGGTTGAGCGGCAACGATGTCGCGGCGCTGAAGGCGGCCGGCGTCAGGGAAGTCGTTGCCGCGGTCCTGTCCGCCGATGATCTCGGCGAGGATGCGGCAGCCGAAAAAATCGCCGCCGCGATGAACCACCGCAACGTCGAAGTGAAGCCGGCAGCGACGGGGCGGGTCAACCTGCATGCCGGAACCGCCGGCGTCTTCACCGTCGATCCCAAGATGATCGACGCCATCAATGAAGTCGATCCGGCAATCACCATCGCGACGCTGGCGCAGCATGCGCCGGTCGAGAAGGGCCAGATGGTGGCGACGGTGAAGATCATTCCTTTTGCCGTCGCGGCGAGCCTGGTCGATGCGGCGGTGAAGATCTGCGCCGGCGGCGAAATCTTCGCCGTCCACGCCTATCGACCGGTCAATGTCGGCGTCATCCAGACAGTGCTGCCCGGCATCAAGTCGAGCGTGCTCGACAAGACGCTGCGCGTCACCGACGCGCGGCTGGCGCGCTCCGGCGGCCGGCTGACCGCGGAACGCCGCACGCCGCATGAGGTCGCGCCGGTGGCGGAAGCAGCGACCGCGCTGGCGCGCGACAACGACATGGTGGTGATCTTCGGCGCTTCGGCCATGAGCGATTTTGCCGATGTCGTGCCGGCCGCGATCGAGAAGGCCGGCGGAACCGTTGTCCGCGCCGGCATGCCGGTTGATCCCGGTAATCTGCTGGTGCTGGGCACGCTAGCCGGCAAGCGCGTCATCGGCGCTCCGGGGTGCGCCCGGAGCCCCAAGGAGAATGGCTTCGACTGGGTGCTTGACCGACTGATCGCAGGGCTCGATGTGACGGCCCGCGACATTGCCGGCATGGGCGTCGGCGGATTGCTGATGGAAATCCCGACAAGGCCGCAGCCGCGCGAGCCGTTGCCGGTCTCACAATCGGCAGGATCGGAGCCGAGGGTCGATATTGTTCTTCTCGCCGCCGGGCGCTCCAGCCGCATGGGTGGGCCGAACAAGCTCCTGGCGCTGTTCGACGGCGAGCCGCTGGTGCGCCGTACCGCCGAGCGGACGCTGGGATCGAAGGCCGTCAGCACCATCGTCGTCACGGGCCACCAGCGGGAGCGCGTACGTTCCGCGCTTGCCGGTCTCGACTTGACGCTCGTGGATAATCCGGATTTCGCCGATGGCTTGGCTTCGTCGTTGAAGGCGGGCATAGCGCGGGTCGCGCCTGACGCCGCCGGTGCCATGATCGTGCTTGGCGACATGCCGGGGGTTTCGTCGAAGGATATCGACAGCCTGATAGACGCATTCGCCAAATCTGGCGGCCGCGCCGTGGTACGCGCCGCGCACCAGGGCAAGCGCGGCAATCCGGTGCTGCTGCCGCGTTCGCTGTTTTCCGCGGTCGCGCATCTCGAGGGCGATACCGGCGCGCGCCATCTGGTCGAGGTCGAGGGGCTCGACGTCATCGATGTCGAGATCGGGCAGGGCGCCTCGATCGACGTCGACACGCGCGAAGCGCTGGAAAGGGCGGGCGGCGTCCTGCAGGATTGACAAACCGAAGCCAAATTTCGCATGGCTCGACTTATGGTTCTCCATTTGACGTCCCGTCCGTGCTTACCCCCCTCTGGCCAGAGGGGGGCGTGCCGCGCTGTTCTCGCAGGAATGCTTTTCTTGTTTTCCACGGCCGCCAACGCCGACACGTTTTCGTTGAAACCTTTCAAGGACGATCTTTTCGCCTATCCGGCGACGCTGTCGACCGGCGACAATGGCGCCTACATGGTGCTCGATTATCGCGAGATGCGCGATATCAACCAGCGCGACGAGGTGCCGGAAAAGCGCGTGCATGCGGAATATACCGATCCCGGCGTGCGCAAGACGCAGCAGGATATGATGCTCAAGACCGATGCCGGCGATGTCCGGCATGTGGCGGTCGGCAAAACCGAGGGCGCCGCCATCATCGTGCTTTACCTGCACGGGCAGGGCGGCAGCCGCAAGCAGGGCGTCGACGACTTCACCTTCGGCGGCAATTTCAACCGCATCAAAAATCTGATGGCGGAAAATAGCGGCCTCTATCTGTCACCGGATTTTTCCGATTTCGGCGACAAGGGCGCAGCGCAGGTGGCGGCGCTGATCGATCACTATGCCGAGAAATCGCCCAGCGCCAAAATCTTCGTCGCCTGCGGCTCGATGGGCGGATCGCTGTGCTGGAAGCTTGCTGCCCGCAACGACACCGGCCGGCGCATCAACGGGCTGTTGCTGCTCGGCTCGCTGTGGGACGAGAGTTTCCTCGTGAGCCCCGCCTTCAGGCGCCACGTCCCGGTCTTCTTCGGCCAGGGCAGCAAGGACCCGGTGTTTCCCATCGAGAAGCAGGAAGCCTTCTTCCGCTCCATCATCGCCAGATCGAAAGCCTATCCCTATCCGACCCGCTTCGTACGTTTCGAGACCGGCACGCATGGCACGCCGATCCGCATGGTCGATTGGCGCGGCACGCTGAACTGGATGCTGACCAAGGCGCCTTAGGCCTGACAGCGTCGCTCAGGGCGGCGTGTTGTAATCCAGAACCGTTTCGGGATTGATCTCGCCGTCGTAGGACGCATCGACGTCATACTGCACCAGCGAGAAATTGCCGTTGCGGAACAGGTAAGTGCCACTCGACGAGGCATCGCCGACCCCGCGCCATTTGCTCATCGCGGTGATCGTCTGGGTCTTGTCGTCATAGTCCGAATTGACCAGTTGATCGTCAGTCTGGAAGCCGATGATGTGGATCGACTCGACCTTGCCCTCGCTGTTGTTGTTCTCGTAGCGGATGTCGAGCTCCGGCGCGGCGAACTGCAACTGCCTGACGCCGGACACATCGTCAGAGATGTAGTAGACCGCGCTCTCATTGTAGGCGGCCATCGAGCAGAAGAAGCGGAACAGCCGCGTCTCGCGCTCCGGCTCGTCGGCCCCCGCGTCCTTGTCCTTGTAATGGATGGAGTAGGCGGAGGGCTCGGCGACCGGCTTGCCGTCCGGCGTCTGCTTGTCGCACTGGTCGCCATAGGTCGCGACAAAGGCCTTCCTGGCCTGCTCTAGTGCTTCATCCTTCTTCGGCGGCGGTGGGCCGTCCCCGCAGCTTGCCGGCACAGCATGGTCGAAGTCCTCGCTCGACGGCTTGAGTGCGCCTTTGTCGATGAAGATCGGCTGGAAGGGAGGCTCCTGGATCTGCGTGTTGACCTGGCGCAGCGTGTAGCAGCCGGCGAAGACCTTGGCCTCGCCCTTATTGTCGGTCGCCTGGATGGCAACCGGAACATTGTAATAGATGCTGCCGGCGGTACCTTCATCCGATACCGCACCGGTCTTGACCTCGACGGTGTCGGTGCCGTCATAACCCTTGACGAAAGTGTTGAAATCCTTGGCCGGCTTTGTGTCGCCGTAATATCCCCAGGCGCGGGCGAACTCATGCCGGTTGATCGCGCTGTAGAGCGAGCGGATGACGGCTGCCGCGTCCGACCGGTCGTCGAGATAAGGTGCCTCGGCGGCGTTCGCCAACTGGCCGATGCTGGCAAGGGAGAGCAGGGCAGTCGCTGCCAGAGGGACGCGTCTCATCGGGAATCTCCGCTCGATAACGAAAACACTACCACGTCGATTGCGGCGATGCGGTGACGCTTCGGGAAGGGCTGCTTGAAGAATCGGGCCGCGAAGCGCTAGCTCATGGACCGCGGCGCTGGGGCCGACTGGAGAGATACTCACGTGACCATATCGATGTACGACATATGCGTGCCGGTCTTTTCGGCGCGGTTGAAGGCGCTGTCCAATGTCCTGTCCCTGGCAGAGCAGAACGCTACCGAGCGAAAGATCGACCCGCATGTGTTCCTGACGGCAAGGCTTGCGCCGGACATGTTCGCGCTGATCCGGCAGGTGCAGATCGCCACCGATCACGCCAAGGGCGCGCCGTCGCGGCTTGCGGGCCGCGAGGTGCCGAAATACGAAGACAATGAAGCCAACTTCCCCGACCTGCAGGCGCGCATCGCCAAGACGCTCGATCATCTGGCGACATTCTCGGCGGGTGACCTGGATGGCTCGGAAGAGCGGACGATCAAACTGCGGCTAGGCGGACGGGAAGTCACGATGCAGGGCATGCACTACTTGCTCAACGCGGCCATGCCGAATTTCTATTTCCACATCACGACGGCTTACGACATCCTGCGGCACAATGGCGTTCCGCTCGGTAAGCAGGTCTTCCTTGGAAACCGGTGAGCGGACATCGGCGGTTCCCAGATGTCGCCGTGAACCTCTCTTTTGCTCGAAACTTTGCGCGATGCCGCCCGACAGGGCGGCACTTGCCGGAACCGCTCCGGCGCGCTTTCAGCGCACTGACATTTCGCGAGCGATACGCGGAAAATCCGCCGGCTTGATGCCGATATCGGCTCGATCGGCGTTGCTCATCGCGTGCAGAAGCGCGAGTGCCGCGCGGTAACGCTGCTGCTCCGCCGGCCGCGGCCGGGCGAACATTTCAGTGAAGAACCCCATTCCTCAGGCCCCTAGTTGATCCTCCACGGCCCAAGGATAGGTGATTTGCGTTGTTTGTGCAGTGCAGCAATTGCATGGCTGCCATGCCCAGAGGTTTTTTTTCGTCACAATCGAATTTTTTCTGAAACTTTTACGGAAGCTGGAACGTAGCCCACGGTGCTGGCATTGGGCCGGCTTTTCCTCGCCACTCCTGGCGACCCTGCCGGGCTGCAGCAGATGCAGTCCGGCCCTTTTGACCATGTGCCCTTGGCCTCGCAGGGCAAGACAATTCTTAATATCGGCGGCATGCATTCTTAACGAGACGGCCCTAAGCTCTCGAACCGACAGCGCACGCGGCCGCGACAAAGGAGGCTGAGATCGGCACCGGGAGCAAGCGGGATTTCGCTTCGTTGCTCGACGACCTGTTCGTCGCCTCCGAGAAGGGCGAGGAAGAGGGCGCCCGGCCGTCTATTCCGTTCGACTATCTATCGGTGGCGGATGAGCTTCACTCCGGACGCATCAAGGTTTCCGGCGAGAGCTTTGCCGCCGAATATCGCGAGGCCGGTGCTGATCTTGCCGCCGAATTCGGGGCGCTTCTCGATCAGGCAAGGCTGACGCTCGCCGCAGAAGAGCACCGGCCGGAAGAACAACTGCCGCCGATCGATCCCGAATCGATTGCTGGCGAGCTCGGCCTCGACCGTCCGGGCAAGGCTCCGGATTTTGGCCGTATCCGGCGCAATTTCGCCTTCGCCAACCATCCCGACCGCGTCGCCCCTCATCTGCGCCAGCGCGCCATGATCCGAATGCAGGTGGCCAATATGCTGATCGACGAGGCCAAGCGGCGAGCCTTGGCAGCAGCGCGGCGCTAAAGCACATCGCGCTGAAACGGATCCAGGCGACGCGCTAGATATTTGTCTCTATGCACGTCGTCTCGCAAAACCGCTGCACACTTTTGCGCGACATGCAGAAGACACTCGGCGTTCACGCAAAAGTCGGCGCCGGCGGGGTTGGAGAACCTCCGGCCTTTGCTTTATGCTTGGATTTCCTCCCAGCGCAGTCGCGCAAACCATCCCGCCGGAGACATTCAATGCACAAACGCCGCCTCGGTCGGACCGATCTCCTTGTTTCGCAAATCTGCCTGGGCTCGATGACCTGGGGTCAGCAAAACACCGAAGCGGAAGGTCATGCGCAGATGGATCTGGCTTTCTCGCGCGGCGTGAATTTCATCGACACGGCCGAGCTTTATCCGATCCCGCCCAAGGCAGAGACGCAGGGGCGGACCGAGAAGATCATCGGCAGCTGGATCAAGGCGAAGGGCAACCGCGACAAGGTTGTCATCGCCTCGAAAGTGGTCGGTCGCACGGCCAATAGCTGGTTTCGCGGCGAACGGCCTTCGAAGCTGGTCCGCGGCGATATTTTCGATGCGATCGACAAGTCGCTTGCCAAGCTCGGCACCGATTACATCGATCTCTACCAGATCCATTGGCCGGACCGGGATATTCCCTGGGGCTCGAATCCCACGCGGGTCGGCGCGCCGCGACGCGCCGATGCCGCAGAGGCTCCGGCAGGCGAGACGCCGATTGCCGAGACGCTCGCCGTTTTCGAAGAGCTGGCCAAGGCCGGCAAGATTCGCCACTTCGGTTTGTCGAACGAGAGCTCCTGGGGCGTCATGCGCTACGTCACCGAGTCCGACAAGGGCGTCGGGCCGCGCGTGGCGTCGCTGCAGAACGCCTACAATCTCGTCAACCGCACCTTCGAGGTTAACCTGGCCGAGGTCTGCGAGCGCGAGCAGATTGCCTTTCTTCCGTACTCTCCGCTGGCGCAGGGCTATCTGACCGGCAAATACGATCACGGCGCGCGGCCGCCAGGTTCGCGCTCGCAGCTCTTCAATCGCGGCCAGCGTTACGAGACGCCGAACGCGGCTGAAGCGCAGCTCGAATACAGCGAGCTGGCGCGCTCCTTCGGAATGGAGCCGGCGCTGTTCGCCAACGCCTATGTGGCGAGCCGGCCGTTCGTGACCTCGAACATCGTCGGCGCCACCAGTGTCGCGCAGCTCGATATGGCGCTGTCCTCGGTCGAGGTGACCTGGACCGAGGATATGCAGAAAGCGGTCGACGCCATCCATCAGCGCGTCGGCAATCCTTGCCCGTAACGGCAATTTAGGGGGAGGTCTATGGCGAGCTTTCCGATCGAGGCCGTGCGCGGCAAATTTCCGGCACTTTCACTGACCGACAAAGGCCGCCGCCGAATCTATCTCGACAATCCTGCCGGCACGCAGGTGCCGCAGGCGGTGGCCGATGCGGTGTCGCGCTGCCTGCTCACGACGAATGCCAATCTCGGCGGGTTCTTCGAGACGACGATCGCGGCGCAACAGGTGGCCGACGACGCCCATGCGGCTATGGCCGATTTCCTCGGTGCGGCCAGCGCCGAGGAAATCATCATCGGCGCCAACATGACGACGCTCACCTATCACATGTCGCGCACGCTCGGCCGGACCATGAAGACGGGTGACGAGATCATCGTCACGCGCATGGATCATGAGGGCAACGTCTCGCCGTGGCTGCAGCTTGCCGAGGATCTCGGCCTCGTCGTGCGCTTCCTGCCATTCGACGAGCAGAGCTGGCAGATCGAGGAGGCCGCCTTGCAGGCGCTGGTTTCGCAGAAGACGCGGCTTGTGGCGCTGAACTACGCCTCGAATCTCACCGGCTCGATCAATCGCGTCAAGGCGCTGACGGCCGTCGCCAGACAGGCCGGCGCGTTGGTCTACGTCGATGCCGTGCAGTTCGCGCCGCACGGGTTGATCGACGTGCAGGCGCTCGGCTGCGATTTCCTGGTCTGCTCGGCCTACAAGTTCTTCGGGCCGCATTTGGGCATATTGTGGGGCCGCCGCGACATGATCGATGCGCTGAAACCCTACAAATGCCGCTGCTCCTCCAACGGCTTGCCGGAGCGGTTCGAACTCGGCACGCCGCAGATCGAGCTGATGGCCGGGCTGACCGCAGCGGTGGACTATTTCGCGGATCTCGGCGCGGCGGCCGGCGAGGGCGGTTCGCGGCGGCAACGGATCGCCAAGGCGTTCGAACTGTCCATCGCTCACGAGAATGGGTTGGTCCGGCAATTGATCGAAGGATTGTCCGAAATCGAGGGCTTGAGCATCCGCGGCATCACCGACCCGGGACGCGTCGGCCACCGGGTGCCGACAGTTTCCTTCACCGTTGAAGGGATCGCGCCGGAGACGATCGTGCGTCAGATGAACGCCGACAACATCTTCCTGTGGTCAGGCCACAATTATGCGTGGGAGATCGTTCACCAGCTTGGCATCCCGGCCGAGCAGGGCGTCGTGCGCATCGGCATTGCGCATTACAACACAGCGGCCGAGATCGAAGAGGCGCTGGAAAGCGTGCACCGCGTTGTCGCGATGCTGCGGCAGGAGCGTTCCTGACTCAGCTCCGCCTGCCGCCGAAGCCGGTCAAGAAGGCAGTAAGGTTCTCGCCGAGTGCATCGCAGAGGTAGCCGCCTTCCTGGACGATCACCGTCGGCAGACCGAGCCCGGCAATCGCCTCGCCGATGCGCGAGAAGCCGGGCGTGGTCACGGAAAGGCCGCCGAACGGATCGCCCTCGAATGCATCCAGGCCGAGCGCCACCACCAGCGCTTCGGGCGCAAAGGCGCGGATGCGCTGGAAGGCCGCAGCCAGCGCTTCCAGGAATGCCGCGTCGCCGGATTTGCGCGGCAGCGGCAGGTTGAAATTGTAGCCGAGGCCGGCGCCTTCGCCGCGCTCGTCGGCGTGGCCCCAGAAGAAGGGATAGAAGCGCACCGGATCGGCATGCAGCGAGACCGTCAGCACGTCGGGCCTGGCGTAGAAGATGCCTTGCGTGCCGTTGCCGTGATGCAAGTCGACGTCCAGGATCGCGACACGCGCCGCTTGTCCGCGCAGCACCTGCGCGGCGA
Organism: Mesorhizobium sp. M3A.F.Ca.ET.080.04.2.1; assembly: GCF_003952525.1. Lineage (NCBI taxonomy): Bacteria > Pseudomonadati > Pseudomonadota > Alphaproteobacteria > Hyphomicrobiales > Phyllobacteriaceae > Mesorhizobium > Mesorhizobium sp. M3A.F.Ca.ET.080.04.2.1. Next base: position 6,088,125 of record NZ_CP034451.1, read on the forward strand.
CCGCCGAATTGTTGATAAAGCAGAAGCCGCCGGCGACATCAACGAAGGCGTGATGCCCCGGCGGACGGCAGAGCGCATAGGCCGAAGGTGCTCCCGCCAGCACGGCTTCCGCCGCCTCCACCGCGCTCCAGGCGCTCCACAGCGCGGCGTTCCAGGTCTCTGCCGAGATCGGGCAGGCGGTGTCGGCCATGTGATAGCCCGCCTGGCCGACCGCAGAGGCCGGATAAGAGCCATTGCGGGCTATCGGGTGGATGTTCGGGATGACCTCCGCCGAGGCGCCTTCGATGCGCTGCCAGCGCTCGAAAATGTGCTCCAGAAAGTCGAGGTATTCGGGCGAATGCACCGCGGCGATCGGGGCGAGGCCAAAGTCTCTTGGACGTTCAATCGCCAGGCCAGCGGCTTTTGCACCGGCCAACAATCTTTCGATACGTTCCGGCTTCTCGGGATTTGGCTGCTGGGCGCCGCTGGAGAGAAAGGCCTTCGGGTCGTGATGCTTCTGTTCCTCGGCATAGAATACTTTCATCATCATTCCTCCGGCGCGTCGGCAAAGGCGCAGAACGCGTCGCCGACGATCTTGTGAACCTGTTCATAGTTCGCCCAGCCAATGCCCAACCGCTCATAGAAGGCCTTGGCAGTGTCGTTGTCGGTGTCGACGGAGAGCCTGAGATAGACGCCGCCGGCGGCGCGGCACTCCCTGGCCACGCGCCGCAGCAGTTTTTCGCCGATCCGCCGGCCACGGAAGCGGTCCTCGACATAGAGGTCCTGCACATAGACACCGGGCCTCCCCATCCAGGTCGAGAAGATCGGGAAATGCAGGCAGAGCCCTGCAAATTCGCCGTGTACCTCTGCGATCAGGGTCGAGAAGGCGGGTTGGTCGCCAAAGCCGTAGCGGCTGAGGTCTTCCGGCGTGGATTTGATCTCCTGATGTGCGCCGATATGGGTGCTCATGCGGAGCAGGGCTGTGTGGATGGTGTCGACGTCATCGATGCGGCCCGGGCGGAGGAGAACTGCTTTGCTCACGATAGGTAGGGCGCCCAGGCACCCCCCTCTGGTCTGCCGGACATCTCCCCCTCAAGATGGTCGGCAGACCAGAGGGGGGTGATGCTGGGCGCCGTCATCTCAACCATCCTCAAAACGCCACGCGGTCGCCGCCCTTGAGCGCAAGCATTTCGCGCGCTTCGGCAGGCGTGGCCACCTCCAGCGACAGGCCCTCCAAAATGCCGCGGATGCGGCGGACCTGGTCGGCGTTCGATTTCGCCAATTGCCTTCCGTCATAGAGGCTGTCCTCCAGCCCGACCCGAACATTGCCGCCCATGGCGGCTGCGATCGAGATCAGCGGCATCTGATGACGGCCGGCGGCCAGCACCGAGAACTGATAGGTGTCGCCGAAGAGTTTGTCGGCTATGCGCTTCATGTGAATGAGGTTGTCCGGATCGGCGCCGATGCCGCCGAGAATGCCGAGCACGAACTGCAGGAACAGCGGCCCTGACACCAGACCGCGGTCGCGCAGATGCGCCAGCGAATAGAGGTGGCCGACATCGTAGCACTCGAATTCGAAGCGCGTGCCGCAGCCCTTGCCGAGCTTCTCCAGGATCATTTCCATGTCGGCAAAAGTGTTCTTGAAGATCGCGTCGCGCGTCGCCTCGAGCAGCTTCGGCTCCCATTCGTGCTGCCATTCACGCGGCCGCTCCAGCATTGGAAACAGACCGAAATTCATCGAGCCCATGTTGAGCGAACACATTTCGGGCTGCGCTCGCAACGGGGCCGCCAGGCGCTGTTCGAGCGTCATCAGCGACGAGCCGCCGGTGGTGATGTTGATCACCGCCGCTGTCGCCTGCTTGATGCGCGGCAGGAACTGCATGAATACGTCCGGATCGGCGGTCGGGCGGCCGTCCTTCGGGTCGCGGGCATGCAGGTGCAGGATCGAGGCGCCGGCCTCGGCGGCGGCGATCGCATCTTTCGCTATCTGGTCCGGCGTCACCGGCAGATGCGGCGACATCGACGGCGTGTGCACCGAACCGGTTACCGCGCAGGTGATGATGACTTTTCCTGGCATTTCCTTGCGCCTCAGCGATTGACTGGCAGATCAAGTTCGATGGCAAGTGCTTCCAGCGCGTCGGAGAGGATGGCGATAATCTCACCGATCTGGTCGCGGGTCGTGATCAATGGCGGGCAAACCATGAAATTGTCGCTCACCGGCCCGCCACGCACGCGCCGTGAGTAGATGATCAGTCCGCGATCGAACGCCAGATCGATGAGCCGCAAATTGGCGTTGAGACTTTGGGCGAGCGGCGTCTTGGCCACGGGGTCGGCGTAGAGTTCCGCACCCATGAACAGACCCTTGCCTCGCACGTCGGCTATGAAAGGAAAGCGGCCGGACAGCGCTTCGAGCTCGCCCCTCAGCACCTCGCCCATGGCGGCGGAATTCTCGATCAGGCCCAGGCGGTCGACTTCGTCAAGGACGGCAACGCCGGCCGCGCAAGCGACAGGGTTGCCGCCATAGGTATGGCCATGCAGGAACCCGCCTTTTTCAACGATCGGCCCGACGATCCTCTGCGTCGCCGCAAGCGCACCGAGTGGCGCATAGCCTGAGCTCAGCCCTTTCGACAGCGCGACGATATCCGGCCGGCAGGACCAGTGATCACCGCCCAGGAATTTGCCGGTGCGTCCGATGCCGGTCATCACCTCGTCATGGATAAGCAGGATGCCGTAGCGATCGCAGATTTCGCGGATGCGCGGAAAATAACTGTCGGGCGGGACGAGCGCCGCGGTCGCGGCGCCGCCAATCGGCTCCATGATGAAAGCGAGCACGCTTTGCGGCCCTTCCTCCAAGATTTTCTGCTCAAGCATGTCCGCATAGCGGATGCCTCGCTGATCCATCGACAGGTTGTCGAGGTCGCGGTGCGCATAGGGGGCCGGCACCAACGGCATGGGCCGGCCGACCGGGTCGAATGTCTTGGTGAGGACGTCATCGCCAGTGACGGCGAGCGTGCCGAGCGTGATGCCATGATAGGAGGGCATACGCCCGATGACTTTCCAGCGTTTGTCCTGGCCCGTCGCCACAGCCCATTGGCGCGCGAGCTTGAGGCAGGCCTCGACCGCTTCAGAACCGCCAGACACGAAATAGATGCGGTCGAGCCCGTTCGGCAGCCGGTCGGCCAGCGCCCGGGCGAGTTCGATCGCTGGTTCATTCTCAAACTGGAAGATGTAGGCGAAGCTGACGCGATCCAACTGCCGCTTCATCGCCTCGATGACGTTGCGGTTAGCGTGACCGACATTGACGTTCACTGCGCCGCTCGATCCGTCGATGTAGCGACGGCCGATCTTGTCCCACAAGTAGATGCCTTCGGCTCGGTCGACCGTCGGCTGGGGCCGCCGGGTAAAATGGAAAAGGTTCGGTCGGCGGTTGGTTTCAACGGACTGCACGGCGCTCATTCACCTCTCTTGTCGAGGCCAAGATAGCGGTCGAGGACATTTTTCGTTACGCGTTCGACCATCGCGTCTTGCCGCAGCAGGCCGGCGACCCATTCGCAGCTTCCGGCATGGAAAACCTCGCCCTTGCCGCGCGGGAAGTTGACGATCATGCCGTTGCCGCGCTTTACCTTGTCGAGATTGGCGTCGCTCGCCTCGCCGAACAAAGTCTCGGCAGTGAAGCGGCCATCCTCGTCGGTGAGGAACTGGTCCTCGATCGGGATGTCGGCGCTCTCCTCGACCTGGCTCGCCATGCCGACGGCCAGCACCTGCAAACCGTCCGGCGCGCCGCTGGCGGCGGTCGGGTAGGGCAGGCCGCCGCGGATCTCGAAATCGAGCCCATCGACCTCATAGCCATAGACGTGGCTGTCGGCGCCCAGCAGGTCGCCATAATAGATGCCGGTGCCGGCGAAGGCCCAGTGCTCCGGCCTGTAGACGGGGAAGCCGCGCGCGCCGCGCGGCGCACAGCCGCCCCAGCCGGCATAGACCCCTCGCGTTGCATTGAGGCCGAATGTGGCGCTGCCCGGTCGGCCGATCTCCGGCGCCTCCCAGGAATTGGTGGCGCGTCTGACATCGCTTCCGCGATAGGCCGGGTCCTCGGCGCGGGCCTTGTACTTGTAGCAGACCTGGCGGCGGCCTTCGTCCTCCAGCCTGGTCTGCCACATGAAATTGCCGGCAAAGCGCGCCGCATGACCGCCGCACTCGACATAGTCATCGACCGCGTCGCGCATCTCCCAGGTCCAGTATTCGTCATGACCGACGAAGACGACGCAATCGTAGCCGTCGAGAATCTCAGGCGAGAAATGCAATTCGTGCTGGCTGGCGAGATCGATTGCATAGCCGGCGCGCTCGGCGAAGCGGAAGAAATGGCTGTCGTAGCTCGCCCATCCTGAAGAGGCGTATTTCTTCGAATGGCCGGTGGCGTAAGCCCATTCCATATGTGGATAGCGCGGCACGGTCTTGGGCGGCACCGCGACTTCCAGCGGCACGCGCGGCGCATCCTTGGGCAGCACGACGAAGCCGCGGCACCAGGGGCGCTGCGTCGACACCGTCGTGGCATATTGGTCCCGGTCCGGACCGGTGATGCCCTGGTAGTGGTTGGAGCCGCCCCAGGTGTTGTAGGCAAGCCAGGTGCCGGTCGCGGCCACCTGCAGCAAGCGGCCGGGCTTGCGGCCGGGCAGGGGTGCTACGATGAAGAGGTGATGGCTCCGGATCGGCTTGCCGCCGCGTCCGACGGCCGAGACCGTGACGCGATAGGCGCCGGATGGCCAGTCGTCGTCGATGCGGAATTCGAAGGAAGGTTCCCAGCCGCAACCCTCGACCGAGCATTGGTCCGGCGTGTCCTGCCAGCGTGCCGTCAAGCTGGTCTTCGCGAGGAGCTTGGTCTCGCCGCCGCCGTCGCGGGTGACAACGATGCTAAAATCCGACGCCGTCGAGCTGACATGCAGGCTCACCGTCTCGCCTGGGCGATAGGAAAAACGGTCGCTATAGCACCAGATCTCGCCGCTCGAGCCATCCATTCCCGGCCATTCGTAATAGTGGCCGCGCACCGACTCTCGGCGCTGCTCGGGCGTCAGCCCGAAATCGGGAAACTCGGTGGGCAGTCGCGTCAATGGACACCTGAAACCAACATGCCGTCATTGAGACCATTGGCCGGCCAAGCGTCAAATGGAAACGATCGGGCCAGCCAGCGCTTGGCCATTGGCGGCAAAGGGATTATCTCATGCTGAGGGATGTTCAGTATCGGGAGCCGAGATGCTGCGCGTGCAAAGGATCAAGGTCGACGACATCTACGTGCCTGCGGCGCGGCGCAAGACCCTGCACCCCGAGACCGTGCGCCAACTCGCCGAGGACATTCTCGAGAACGGCATGAAGATGCCGATCCAGGTGCGCCATGACGGCAAGCGGCATGTTCTGATCGAAGGGCTGCATCGGCTCGAAGCCGCCAAATGGCTGGGCGAGACGACGATCGACGCCTATTTCGTCCACGCACGGCGGCGTTGACCTTGTCGCCATGTCCCGTCTGCATCAACGCAGGCGATCGCATCGCATCAACGCTTTTCAATTGACGCTGTATCGCCGGCCGCTACCGTGCCGGCATTCTCACGAAGCGAGTGTTTGCGATGACGAAATACCAGGGCGGATGCCTGTGCGGCGCGGTGCGCTATCGCGCGGAGGCCTCGCCGATCAACGAGCGCATCTGTCATTGCCGGCTCTGCCAGAAGGCGATCGGTGCGGCCTTCAACGCGCGACTGCTGTTCCGCATCGATGACGTGACCATCGAGGGACCGGTGGCAACGGTCAATTCCTCGCCGGATCTCCTTCGCGGCTTTTGCCCGGCCTGCGGCACGACGATGTTCTCGCGGCGCGACTCCAAAGGCATCCTCGGCATCACCTCCGGCTCGCTCGACGACCCCTCCCTGTTCAAGCCCGACATGCATTTCTGGACCGCTTCCATGCAACCCTGGGTGCGGCTGGACGACGGCCTGCCGCAACACGCAGGGCCGCCGCCGGCCTGACTCATTTCGCCGCAGGCCTGCACAAAAATTTCATCTTCGATTCACGAGATAGCCGGCAAAGCGTCATTGGCGGGCCATCATTGCCTGCCTATCTAAGCGCTCACGCGGAGGCATCGAGGAGGCGACGGATGAGCGAGCGCATCAACACCCTGGACGAGCTTTTGAACGACCCGATCATTCAACTCGTGATGGAACGCGATCATGTGAAGCCGGCGGAGCTTCGCAGGCTGCTGGAGAGGGCTCGCGACAGGGCTGCCGACGATTCGCGCATCGATCAAGCGGTCGTGCCCCCTGCGCATGTCGTGGCCAGGAGCTGCCTGAAGCAATGGCTGTACCGCTAAAGCCTTGCCCTCCGTCAGCTCGAATGCGCCGGCAGGTAGCTGTAGTGGTCGCGAAAATACGCAATTCTGAAGCCGAGCCGATCATAGTTGCGACAGGCCGGTCCGTCGCGGTCGGGGCTCGGCGCTTCGATGTCGGCGACGAACAGTTTCGCGCCGGCGATGATGCCGTCGCGAACGATCCTCTCGCCAAGCACCGCGTCGAGATCGAAGCTCGGCGCCATGATGCCGGGCACCGGCGCGTCGATGCCGCTCCAGGCGGCACCGTCGGGGCCGATGTACAATGAGCGCACGGCGGCGACCGCGCCGTCACGTTTCAGCATATAGTGATGCCAGCCCTGGCGGCCAACCAGCGCCACGAGCCAAGGCGAGGTGGGCAGCCTGTACTTGCCATCGATGAAAGACGCCCATTCGCTCGCCGTCGGCGGCGTGACCTCCTCGACAGAAACATTTTCAGCCGGGAAGAGCGGTTCGACGGGCAACGGCGTCCCATCGCGAAAGATGCGTTCCCAGCCGCCCTGATGCTGCAGACCGCGGGCTTCCAGCCAGCATCGCAGCCGCGACGGTTCGGTGTGCGGGTTCGTATAAAACCAGGGTCGCAAGATGCCGGCCGCACGATAATGCGCAAGCAATGCGTCGACCTGGTCCTCGCAGGCCGGACCGTCGACCCCGAGGTTCTTGACGGAGTTGAAATGGATGAACGGGATCGTCGTGCAGGTGGTCCAGACGAGATCGCCGTCACGCGCGATGGAGAGGCCATGCCGCGCGGCAAAACCGGCGGGCGCGGCGTCGTAGAGGTCGAGCCAGGCATTGACCTCGGCGCGCTCGATGGCACGGCTCATATCACGCTGGACCGCCTCGATCGCGATTTCCGGTGGATGCGGCGGGACGAGCGGCTGCAGGTCCGAGAGGGCGGCGCTGTGCATGATCCTCCTCCAGTTCACCTTACAGTGTAAGATTAGTGGAGAATAATATGACTGCTCGCCTTGTCAAGCAGGATCAGCGGCACCTTACAAATCCGTGAATTGGATTTCCGGTGTGACGCGGCTAAGCCTGTCCCTGGGCTTTCGAACGACCATTCACTTTGACCGGAAAAGGACTGGGATGACCGACGTCTGCACGCAGGGACTGGACACCGGCTTTGTCGGCCTGGGCTATGCCAAGGTGGCTTTTCTCGGCATCGTGCAAGGCATCACCGAGCTGCTGCCGATCTCGTCGACGGCGCATATGCGCGTCGTGCCGGCCGTGCTCGGCTGGCAGGATCCCGGCTCTGCCTTCTCGGCGGCCATGCAGCTTGCGGCGCTTGCCGCGGTTGTCAGCTATTTCTGGAGCGATGTGAAGCATGTTGCGATGGGATCGCTGGCGGCGCTTGCGCAGCGCGATTTTGCCAACCGCCAGTTCAGGCTGGCGATCGGCATCGTGCTCGCAACCATCCCGATCGTTATCGCCGGCCTTGCGCTTTCCAGCGTGCTCAACGCCTGCAATTCACCGCTGCGAGGGCTGGCCGTGATCGGCTGGGCCTGCATCGTCATGGCCGTGTTGCTGGCGCTCTCCGAAATCTATGCCAGCCACAGGCTGACCCTCAACAAGGTCTCCGTGCTCGACGCCCTGCTCGTCGGCGTTGCCCAGGTCGGCGCCCTCATTCCCGGCGTCTCGCGCTCGGGATCGACACTGACGGCAGCGCTTGGGCTGGGCTACGCCCGGCCGGAGGCGGCGCGGCTCTCCTTCCTGCTCGGTCTGCCGGCGATCGCGCTCGCCGGCCTCAAGGAGCTGTGGGAACTGCACAAGGCGCATCTCGACGCGCATGGCTGGTCGATCCTGGCCGTCGGCCTCGTCGTCGCCTCGATCTCGGCCTTCTTCGCCATATGGGGGCTGATGCGGGTGCTCGAGCGCTTTTCCGCCTGGCCCTTCGTCGTCTATCGCGGCCTGCTCGGCGTTGTGCTGCTGATCGGTGTCGCCGTCGGCTGGCTCAGTTAGAGGCTTGCTCCGAATCCGCTATATCGACACCTGAACCTTAAAGCGCATCAAGCCGAATCGGATTCTGGCGACGCGCTTTTAGGTCTTTTTTGATGCATGTCGTTGTCCCAGAACCGCTGCACACTTCTGGGCGACATGCATGAGCTTCGGGTGCGCTGATGGATCTGGCAACGCTTCTGCACTCACTGCCTTTGCTGGCGACGCTGGTGAAATCGGCGCTGCCGGCCGCGGTCGGCGCGGGCTTGAGTGCCGGCCATTGGCTGGCGGCGCTGCCGCCCTGCCGCAATCTCAGCTTCGAAACCGCGACCTATCTCGTCTGCGAGACCGATCCGAAGCATTTCTCGATCGAGCTGTTCTGGAAGGACGAAGACGGCAAGCTCTACCAGTCGCTGCATAACCTCCGCACTGCCCAGCAGGCCGCCGGGCGCACTATGCTCTTCGGCATCAATGCCGGCATGTACCATCCCAATCTTGCGCCGGTCGGTCTCTATGTCGAAGAGGGTCGGCAGGTGACGCCGGCGAAGACCGGCTCCGGCTCAGGCAATTTCTCCATGCAGCCGAACGGCATCTTCTATCTCAGCGGGGGCAAGGCCGGCGTGCGCGCGACCAGGGATTTTGTGAAACGTCCGCCGCGGGTGGATTACGCCACCCAGTCAGGGCCGATGCTGGTCATCGACGGCAAGCTGCATCCGAAATTCCAGCCCGACAGCGCCTCGCGAAAAATCCGCAACGGGGTGGGCGTGCGCGCCGACGGCGTCGCGGTCTTCGCCATCTCGAACGACGTCGTGACATTCCACGAATTCGCCCGCCTGTTCCGCGACGAGCTCGGCTGCCCGAACGCACTTTTCCTCGACGGCACCATATCGAGCCTCTACGCGCCGGCCATCGGCCGCAACGACGACTACTGGAATCTCGGGCCGATGATCGGCGTGTTCAGGCGGTGGGAACGGCCGCGAATCGAGCCGACGGGCCAAAAGTAAATTTTGATTCAAACTTTGTTGGTAATTTCTCATTAGGAAAGGGGCTTCCGGCGGCGTCGTTCCTGCCTTCGGTCTGTTTGGTTTTGCGTACAGGTCAAAGATGCGGACTTTTGGCGTCGTCAGTTTCGTGCTCGCTTCGCTTTGCCTTGCCGGCTGCTCGTCCACGTCGAGCGTCGATGCCTTGCAGATGCCTTCCAACGAAACGACGAGCTCCGTGGTGCGGCCAAGCGCGCCTGTGACCAGGGCCGTCGCCACGAGGGATACCGAGACCACGGTGGAGACCGCCTCGATGACAGGCGCCACCCGCTTCGAACCGCCGGCGCCGTTGCCCGACGGGAATGTGGGTTCCGACGAGGAGAATCCGCGGCCCTTCGGCCTCGCCGAGGAAGAGGCGGCAGCGTTCCCCGCGCTCGACCAGCAGGACAGTGCCGAGCCGCAGGTCGAGGCCGCAGCGCTGGTCTCGCCGCCGAAGCGGCTGTCGCGGGCGGCTCCCGCCATGCTGGCCGGCCCCGTCACCCGCTATCGGTTCCGCGATGCCAAGCCGATCAATTTCGGCCGTGCCTCGCCCCGCCATCTTGCCGTGCACGGCGTCGACGTCTCGCGCTGGCAGGGCAACATCAACTGGGGCAAGCTACGCGCCCAGGGCGCCAACTTCGCCTATATCAAGGCGACCGACGGCGGCGACCATCTCGACCCGATGTTCATGAAGAACTGGCGCGGCGCCGATGCCGCCGGCTTGAAGCGCGGCGCCTACCACTTCTTCTACTGGTGCCGGACCGCCGGCGAGCAGGCCGACTGGTTCATCCGCAACGTGCCAAGGGTCCAGGGCGCGCTGCCGCCGGTGATCGACGTCGAGTGGAACGGCGAGTCCTCCTGCAAGCGCAGGCCCTCCCGCGAAAAGGTGCTGGAGAAGATGCAGGTGTTCATGGACAAGCTGGAGCGCCATTACGGCCAGCGGCCCATCATCTACACCAGCCCCGACTTCTATCGCGACAATCTGCGCGGCGCCTTCCTCGACTATCCGTTCTGGCTGCGCGCGGTCGCGGCACACCCGTCAAAAGTCTATCCGGGCCGCCGGTGGCTGTTCTGGCAGTACTCCGGTTCCGGCCTGTCGCACGGCGTAAGCGGCCGCATAGACCTCAACGTGTTCGGCGGCGACGAGCGGCAGTGGCGCGCCTGGGCCGGGGGCGGCCGGCAGATGGTCGCCGACGCGGATTGACCCGCTTTCGGATAGCCCGAGGCATCATAAGAATCGTGGACAGTGTGGCTTTGACGTAGGTCAACGCTTGAGCGGCAATGCGCCCACCTCGCGATACCCCCACAGGACAACGACAATTGCACGCCCGCGGCAACTTGCTGGCGCGGCGGAACGATCGGGCACTGCATTCGTTGGACTGACCAGGGACGTCGTGCGGCTAGAGGCAGACGCTCTCCCAAAATCAGGCGATGACCAAACCGCACGTGTTGTCCATCCGGAAGGAACGGGACCCGGTTCCGGTCGAAGCTGGTCCGGGGAGTGGCGTCAAAAGCGGAAGGAACTGACATGCCACTGACACTGACCAGTCCTGCGTTCGCCGACGGCGATCCGATCCCTGAACGTTTCACGCGCGATGGCGAAAATATTTCTCCGCCTCTGAAATGGTCTGGGATCCCTGACGGGACGAGAAGCTTGGTTCTCGTCGTGGACGACCCCGACGCACCGCGCGGGACGTTCGGACACTGGGCGGTGTTCAACATATCGCCCGACGTCGAGCACCTCGCCGAAGGGGAAGACGGAAAGCCGGGAACCGAAGCGCTTCAGCAGGGGAAGAACGACTTCGGCCACGCCTCCTACGATGGCCCGGACCCGCCGGCTGGGCACGGAGTTCACCACTACCATTTCCGGCTGGCGGCTCTCGACGTGCCGAGCCTCGGCATTCCCGGCCAGACCGGCGTCAAGGAAATCTGGAAGGAGGCCCGGCGTCACGCCATCGAGGCAGCGGAACTCGTGGGCACATACGAACATGCCGCCTGAGCCGCAAAGGCTTTTCCCCGTCGGGCAGGCCGTATCATTGGGGAGCCCGCAATGAACAATCCTGACCCGAACAATCCCCAACCGTTGCCGGGCGATCCCGGTCCCGAGCCGTCCCAGCCTCCAGCTCCGCCGGAAAACCCGCCCGGCGAACCGCCAGGCGTTCCTCCGCCTTCACCCGATCCCATCCCGGGACCGGGGAGGGGACCTCCTGACATCCCGCCGGACGCGCCACCTGAGTTTCCGCCGCTGGAGCCGACATTTCCCAGGCCGACGGCAGAAGAGTTCCGCGCGCAGCGGTGGCATTGAAGCGCGTCGCGACGAACGGATTCAGACGGCGCGCTTCAAGCCCTTGCTTTGATGTCGCGTTCTTCAATCATTCGGACGACCTGCCCGATATCCCGTGGCTCGATACCGAGTTCCGGCAGCCCCGGCATGCCGCCTGTCGCCACGTTGTCCCGACGCATGAGATCGACCTGGTTGCGCGTGAGGGCCGGCGTCGGGAGAAATTCCGCCGCGCCAGCCAGGGCGCTCCAGGCGGCAAACGGCATGGGCACAAGGATCGGACGAGCGCCGAACATTCGGGCGATTTCGCGAACCAACTCGCTGTAACGCAAAATACGAGGGCCGCCGACCTCGAACGTAGGCGCATTCTGGATAGGACCGGCGAGCAATCGGCTCACCGCTTCAGCGACGTCGCCAACATAGACGGGTTGAAGCCGCGTTGCTCCCTGCCCGAACAGCGGATAGATGGGCAGCAGCCGAACCAGTCGAATGAGCGTCGTGAGAAAAGCGTCGTCCGGCCCGATCATGACGGCCGAGCGCAAAATGATCGTGTCGGGAAACGAGTTCCTGACCGCGTCTTCTCCGCGCCCGCGTGCCTTGATGTATCTCGATCGGGATCTCGGGTCCGCGCCTATCCCAGAGATATGGGCGAGCCGCTTGACCCCGGCTTCCCGCGCGGCGCTCGCCAAATCGGCTGCTGCCGCCACGTGCATTCTTTCGAAGGTCAAGTCGCCATGCTCGATATAGAGGCTAACCGCGTTCACCACCGCATCCGATCCGGCAATCGCGGGGCCGATCGATGATCTGTCCAGAATATCCGCTTTGACCTGGTCGGACGCCTTCGCTGCCGAGCCGACCGCTGCCCGCGCGTGACGGGACACCGCCCGCACTTCAAAGCCCTTGTCCAGGAGCCGCTCGACGATCCTGCGGCCGAGGAACCCGGTCCCGCCGAACACCGCAACCTTCATCGATGCTCCTCACCTGACGCCGCTAAAGCGTGTCGTCGTCGCTCCACGGAGATGTCCAAATCAGATCGCAGGAACCCATTTCCAGAACACTCCTTCCATCCTCTCGGGATAGTATTTGAACTCACATTCGAACCGTCGTGCGTAGCTGGCGGCGGCGGCAAGCGCTGCCGCGCTGACGGGACGCATGCCCGTTCCCGGCGCGAACCAATCCTCCAGCAGATCGTCGGGCACATAGGCGCCGATCCTCAGCGGGAGCTGCTGCAGGACGACGTCCATTTCCTTCGGCGGCACCGCGTTCATTCGCTTTCGGGTCCTCGCGACCGTCAAATTTGAAGTCCCTGCGATTCCACGCACTAGTGAACTGCGTTCTCGGTCTCGAGTTCCATGAGAATCGGCAGAACGCTTCCTCGCCTATCCCATTACAAGGGGAGAAGGAGCGGGCCATTCCCCGCGCCGTCGTCATCCTCGGGCTTTTGACCCAAGGATCCATGCGTAACCATTGCGTAGGGCGCAACAGCGCAGAATTCTGGAACCGCCGCAACGCCTTGATGTAGCGGCATGGATCCTAGGGTTTGCGCGCGTCGCTTCGCTCCTTCGAATGACGAAGTGGAGGGGTCGCCCGCTACGCCTCGTTGATCATCGCCTCGATGTTGTAGCCATCGGGATCGAGCACGAGGCAGGCGTAGTAATTCTCCGCATAATTCGGACGCGGGCCGGGCGCGCCATTGTCTTTCGCACCGGCCTCGAGTGCTGTCCGATGGAACGCATCGACCTCGGATTGCTCTTCGCCCGGAAGGCGACATGCAGATGGGTGAGCGGCGGCTTCTCGTCGGTGCTCTGGATCTCGAACAGGCAGCCATTGCCGACATCGAAGGCCCAGAACACGCTCTCCTTGCCGAAGGACGGGCGATAGCCCAGCGGCGAAAAGGCCTGTTCGTAGAAGAGCCTGCTCTTGTCGTGATCGCTCACTTCGATGGTGATGTGGTCGATCGCGATGTGTCCTGGAGGATAGCGACCAGCAAGCGCGTCTCATCGTCGATGGAGGCATGGTCCATGGTGCCTACGCCTCCACGTACTCCGCTAAACTGACGCCTTTTGGGACATCGAGCCCGTCGGCACGCAGGCCTTCGATGTGGAAGCGTATTGCGTCGCGAATTTCATTTTCCACCTCAGGCACTGTCGCGCCGGTGGCGATGCAGCCGGGTAGGTCCGGCACATAAGCGGAAAAGTTGTTTCCGGCTTTCTCGATTACCACCGCGTAACGCATGTCAGCGCTCCTTTAGACCGGACTGCTTGAGGATGCTGTTCAATGTTCCTGGGGCAACCTCTTCAGACGGCTTGCCGGCCACGGTGACGCGACCGGCTTTGATTTCATGCTTATATTGGCGATGGCTGCCCTTGGTTGCAACCAGGTACCAGCCATCGACTTCCAGCAAACGAATAACCTCGCGAACAGTCAATCGAGGTGGCATCTAGATCTCAGCTGCACCCGCTCGTGCTTCCACATGTATCGCACTTCTCGCAGGTGCCGTTCCGCACCATGGTGAAGTTGTGGCACTCGGAGCATTCGTTGCCGGTGTAGCCTTGCAGCAGCGACTGCTGGCGGCGGGTGGCAGCGAGCTTCTTGGCCTCGGCCGCCTCGTTGGCAGCGGCGTCGGTGAAGAGGGCTTCGGCGCCGGCGGCTTCCTCTTCGACGATCTCCTCGGCCAGTTCCCTGGCGCGCTCCTCATAGTCGCGCTTGTAGGCGAGTGCCTCGTCGCTCGCCGGCTTCAGCGCCAGCACGTTGGAGCCGGCGAAGGCGGTGGGCGCTGCGCGGGCAGGGGTGGTCGTCGGGGCCGCGCCGCCAAAACCCTTCGGCTCGCTGGCACCGACCAGCCTCGGCGAGGCGCCGCGATAGAGGCCCTTGGAGAAGGGTGTCGCCTTGCCTTCGGTGATGCCGCGGCCGAGCGAGGTCTTGTCGAAGTCCGACTGGTCGACATGGGCGAGGTCGTGGCGGCCGAGATAGGAGACGGCAAGCTCGCGGAACACGTAATCGAGGATCGACGTCGCGTTCTTGATCGCGTCGTTGCCCTGCACCATGCCGGCCGGCTCGAACTTGGTGAAGGTGAAGGCCTCGACATATTCGTCGAGCGGCACGCCATATTGCAGGCCGAGCGAGATGGCGATGGCGAAGTTGTTCATCATGGCGCGGAAGGCGGCGCCTTCCTTGTGCATGTCGATGAAGATCTCGCCGAGGCGGCCGTCGTCGAACTCGCCGGTGCGCAGATACACCTTGTGGCCGCCGACGACCGCCTTCTGCGTGTAGCCCTTGCGGCGGTTCGGCAGTTTTTCGCGGTCGCGGTAGAGGCGCTCGATGACGCGCTCGACGATCTTTTCGGTCACCTGCACGGCGCGCTGCGCGGCGGGCGCCGCGATCAGCTGCTCGACCGCCTCGTCCTCGTCCTCATCGCCGTCGGCGAGCAGCGAGGCATTGAGCGGCTGCGACAGCTTCGAGCCGTCGCGATAGAGCGCGTTGGCCTTCAGCGCCAGCTTCCAGGACAGCATGTAGGCGTTCTTGGCGTCCTCGACCGTCGCCTCGTTCGGCATGTTGATGGTCTTGGAAATGGCGCCCGAGATGAAGGGCTGCGCGGCAGCCATCATCAGGATGTGGCTCTGGATCGACAGCGAGCGCTTGCCGATCTTGCCGCAGGGGCTGGCGCAGTCGAACACCGAGAGGTGTTCGGCCTTGAGGAAGGGCGCGCCTTCCAGCGTCATGGCACCGCAGACATGGATGTTGGCGGCGTCGATGTCCTTCCTGGAGAAGCCCAGGGCCGGCAGCATCTCGAAGGCGAAGTCGCCGAGCTGCTCGTCGGTGAAGCCGAGCGTCTCCTTCACCCAGTCGGCGCCGAGCGTCCACTGGTTGAACACGAACTTGATGTCGAAGGCCGACTTCAGCGCCGCGTTCAGCGCCGCGATCTTCTCGTCGGTGAAGCCCTTGGCCTTGAGCGAGGACGGGTTGATGCCCGGCGCCTGGTTGAGGTTGCCGTGGCCGACCGCATAGGCCTCGATCTCGGCGATCTGGCTTTCGGAATAGCCGAGCGTGCGCAGGGCTTCCGGCACGGCGCGGTTGATGATCTTGAAGTAGCCGCCGCCGGCGAGCTTCTTGAACTTCACCAGCGCGAAGTCGGGCTCGATGCCGGTGGTGTCGCAATCCATGACCAGGCCGATCGTGCCGGTCGGCGCGATCACGGTCGCCTGCGCGTTGCGATAGCCGTGCTCCTCGCCGAGCTCAATTGCGCGGTCCCAGGCGGCGCGGGCATGCTCGGCCAGGTCCTGCTGCTTGAGGTCGGAGGCGATCAGCGGCACCGGATTGACGGCGAGCTTCTCGTAGCCGTCCTTGTCTCCGTAAGCGGCGCGGCGGTGGTTGCGCATGACGCGCAGCATGTTCTGCGCATTGCGGTCATAGTCCGGGAAGGCGCCGAGCTCGGAAGCCATCTCGGCCGAGGTCGAATAGGCGACGCCGGTCATGATCGCGGTGAGCGATGCGCAGATGGCGCGGCCCTCGTCGGAGTCATAGGGAATGCCGGACGTCATCAGCAGGCCGCCGATATTGGCGTAGCCGAGGCCGAGCGTGCGGTATTCGTAGGAGAGCTTGGCGATCTCCTTCGACGGGAACTGCGCCATCATCACCGAGATTTCCAGCACGACGGTCCACAGCCGCACGGTGTGCTCGAAGGCGGCGATGTCGATCGTCCCGTCATCCTTGCGGTAGGGCAGCAAGTTGATCGAGGCGAGATTGCAGGCCGTGTCGTCGAGGAACATGTATTCCGAGCACGGATTGGAGGCCCGGATCGCACCGGCGGAAGCGCAGGTGTGCCAGTCGTTCATCGTCGTGTTGAAGTGCAGGCCGGGATCGGCCGACGCCCAGGCGGCGTAGCCGATCTTTTCCCACAGCTCCTTGGCCTTCAGCGTCTTCAGCACCTTGCCGTCCTTGCGGGCGGTGAGCTGCCAGTCACCATCGGCCTCGACGGCGCGCAGGAAATTGTCCTTCAGCGACACCGAGTTGTTGGAGTTCTGGCCGGAGACAGTGAGGTAGGCGTCGGAATCCCAGTCGGTGTCGTAGGTCTTGAACGACATCGAAGTGTAGCCCTGGCGGGCGAACTGGATGACGCGGTAGATGTAGTTCTCCGGTACGGCGTCCTTCTTGGCCGCCTTGATCTCGCGCTTCAGCGCGGTGTTCAAAGCCGGGTCGAAACAGTCGCCGTCATTGCCCTCACAATTGACGCAGGCCTTCATGATCGCTTCGAGATGCTTCTTGACGATCTTCGAGCCGGTCACCAACGAGGCAACCTTCTGCTCCTCATTGACCTTCCAATCGATGAATTCCTCGATATCGGGATGGTCGGCGTCGACGATGACCATCTTGGCGGCGCGGCGCGTCGTGCCGCCCGACTTGATGGCGCCGGCCGCGCGGTCGCCGATCTTGAGGAAGCTCATCAGGCCGGACGAACGGCCGCCGCCGGAAAGCTTCTCGCCTTCGCCGCGCAGCATCGAGAAGTTCGAGCCGGTGCCTGAGCCGTATTTGAACAGGCGCGCCTCACGCACCCACAGATCCATAATGCCGCCCTCGTTGACGAGGTCGTCCTGCACGCTCTGGATGAAGCAGGCATGCGGCTGCGGATGCTCGTAGGCGGACTTCGACTTGGTCAGCTTGCCGGTGAAGGGGTCGACATAGAAATGGCCCTGGCTCGGACCGTCGATGCCATAGGCCCAGTGCAGGCCGGTGTTGAACCATTGCGGCGAGTTCGGCGCGACGCGCTGGGTGGCCAGCATATAGGCGAGTTCATCGCGGAAAGCGCGCGCGTCCTCTTCCGACTTGAAGTAGCCGCCCTTCCAGCCCCAATACGTCCAGGTGCCGGACAGCCGGTCGAAGACCTGACGGGCATCGGTCTCGGAACCATAGCGCTCAGCCTCCGGCAGCTTGGCGAGTTCGGCCTCGTCGGCAACCGAGCGCCACAGGAAGGAGGGGACATCGTTCTCCTCGACCTTCTTCAGCCGCGCCGGCACGCCGGCCTTGCGGAAGTACTTCTGCGCCAGGATGTCGGCCGCGACCTGGCTGAACTGGGCCGGCACATCGATGTTGTCGAGGCGAAACACCACCGAGCCGTCGGGATTCTTGATCTCCGACAGCGCCTTGCGGAATTCGATCTCCGCATAGGCCGACTGCTCTGGTTTGGTGAAGCGACGCTCGATGCGCATTGGTCCGATCCCTTTTGTCTATATATAGCGCTTTTCCTGTGGGATTGCTGTCCCAAAGCCGATAAGCGCAGTCCGCCATTTGCCGGCATCGCAGGGACGCCGGCATTCTCCTCGTCGCGGGGCCGCCATGCAGACAAGCAAACGCCCTTCCAGGCGTTCACCCAGGTTGCCGGCCGACCCGCGGGTCCCTCAAAACTGAAACTTTTTTGTCGATTCCCTCGGAAGAGGGAGGTCCACACTATCTAGGGTTCAGCCTGCCTGCAAACACTAAATATAGTGTTAACAGATCATTTTTTCCAGGCCGACAATTCTCCCTTTCGCCCAGCCAAGCCCCAACAATCCCAACGCTTCCGCCAGCCTCGTGAACAGGCGGAAATGTGGGCCAAACGCACAAAATCCGGGAAAAAAGACCGGCCTCTGAACTCTCCGGTCACGCCCTCAACAGGAGCGCATGGCCTATAAAGAGCGACTCGTTTTGAACCGTCAAGGATTCGTTTTTGTAGGTTTTGTGACCCCAACATGTTGTGTGTCACATGTGTGGATAACGGGGACAGCGATGCGGCTTGGCGACTTCGGATTCGTGCTTCCTTGACCGGCTTGGTCAGTCGTCTTGGGGCGATGCCGACCAACCCTGCCTTTTCATTTTAGCTGGCTTGCACTATCTGTTGCCTTCGCGCGGGGGCGCGTCTTGTCAAGCTCAAACGCATCCGCTACGCCCCGCTCATGACAGTTACCGTCCGTTTTGCCCCATCGCCGACCGGCCGTATCCATATCGGCAATGCGCGCACCGCGCTGTTCAACTGGCTGTTCGCCGTGAACAACAAGGGCCGCTACATCCAGCGTTTCGATGACACCGACATCGGCCGCTCGAAACAGGAATTTGCCGATTCCATCCTCTACGACCTGCATTGGCTGGGCATTTTCCCGGACGTCACCGAATATCAGTCGCGGCGCTTCGAGATCTACGATGCGGCGGTAGAGCGGCTGAAGGCGGCGCGTGTGCTTTATGCCTGCTACGAGACGCCGGAGGAACTGGACCTCCGCCGCAAGGTGCGCCGCACGCGCGGGCTGCCGCCGGTCTATGGCCGCGAGGCGCTGACGCTGACGCCGGAGCAGGTCGCCGAATACGAATCCGACGGGCGCCGGCCGCACTGGCGCTTTCTATTGCCGAATTTCACCAGCGACCCGTTGCAGCCGGAACGCACCGAGGTGCACTGGAACGACGTGGTGCGCGGCGACGAGACGGTCGATCTTGCCTCGCTCTCCGACCCGGTGCTGGTGCGCGAGGACGGCACCTATCTCTACACGCTGCCTTCGGTGGTCGACGACATCGATATGGGCGTCACCCATGTCATCCGCGGCGACGATCATGTCACCAACACCGGCGTGCAGATCGCTCTCTTCAAGGCGCTCGGCGCCGAGCCGCCAGCCTTCGGCCACCACAATCTGTTGACCACGACCACGGGCGAGGGGCTGTCGAAGCGCACCGGCGCGCTGTCGATCGAGAGCCTGCGCGAGGACGGTATCGAGCCGATGGCCGTTGCCTCGCTTGCCGTGCTGGTCGGCACGTCGGAGAATGTCACGGCCGCGCACGATCTCAATGAGCTCGCCGAGCATTTCGACCCGGCCGCGACGTCGAAGTCCGCGGCAAAGTTCGATCCCGACGAACTCTTCGTGCTCAACCGGACGCTCATGCATCACATGTCGTTCGAGGAGGCGCGCGACCGGCTGATCGTGCTTGGCATTTCCGGCGAAAAGGCCGAGCCCTTCTGGATGGCGGTGCGCGGCAACCTCGACCGCCTGTCGGACGCCGTCGTCTGGTGGCGCATCCTCAGCGATGGTCCGCAGGAGCGGGCCGAATTTACCGGCGAGGACCGCGATTTCCTCCACCAGGCCTTCGACCTTCTGCCGGAAGAGCCGTGGAACGGCACCGTGTGGAAGGACTGGACCGGCAGGATCAGGGAATCCACGGGCCGCAAGGGCAAGCCGCTCTTCATGCCGCTGAGGCTCGCCCTTACTGGCCGCTCTTCCGGGCCGGAGCTTGCAGATCTATTGCCGCTGATGGGTCGGGAAGGAACGCTGGCCCGACGACCCTGACCTTGCGCTGATCCGGCGGCAGCGCCGAGGCTGGCGTCTTGGAGGTCTGCCGCTTGATCGTATCATGGTCGAGCCCGCCTTGCTGGTTGGCGGCGGTTTCACGATCGACCGCCGGGTCCGGCTTGGTGGCCGGAACCCGGATGAAGGATTGGCTCTCGCCTACCGGCTGCGACTCTTGCGGATTGGGTGCGTTGCCGCCAACAATCGCGAAGTTTTCGGGCTTTGCGTTGCAGCCGCAGGCCGGCGGCCGCGAGAAATTGGCCCTCTTGTAGAGATAGGCTGTCGGCAGCTCGCTATAGGGGCGGCCGGTCGCCGTCGAGGTCATCGAGCCGGGATCGTGGTTCATGCCGCGGGTGTAGAAGACCCGCATGTCGGTGCCGGGGCAGCTCGACTCGCAATTCTTCTGGTCGCGCTCGAAGTCGCCATAGGAGGCGGCGTTCGACATCGGGAAGAAATAGCCATCGCAGGTGCGCACACACACCGTACGGAATTCGTCATCCGCTCCCGGCAGGTCCATGCCCTCCGGCTGGTTGATGACGCGGCGCGTATAGCGCTCGCTGGGGTCGTCCGGGGGGATGCCGGGCTCTGCAGGCGTATCGAGAGTCCCGATCTCCCGGTTCTGTTGCCCAAAAAGCTGTGCGAACAGGTTGCCGTCGTCGCGGGCAACTTCTTCAGCCGGCATGCGTCGTTGCGCGAGCTCATCGGCGCCGCGGCAGCCATTGGCGTCTAGAGCCGCCAGAATGCGGCGGCGATCACGGCTCGAGCCACCACTGGCCAGCCGCTCACGTTTGGCCTGCAGAGCGTCGAGATTGGCACTCATGCGCTCGATCGAGGCATTGATCGCGGCGCATTGGCTGACATTGCGCGCAAACAGCGTGAAGCCGCAGCTGGCAGCGTTGGCGCGGCTTCGTGCTTTTGCCAATTGCTCGCGCTGCCGCGTGATGGCGTCGTCATATTTGGCGATCAGGCTGGCCCCACCGCCGCCGCGCGTGGCGGCGAGTTCGGCTTCGAGCTGGCGGCACATGGAGGAGGCGGCATGCGGCTCGGTCACCGCAAACACCGACGCCGCGAGCGCGGCAAGCAGCGTCGCAACGCGGCTCAGCTTCAACCCCGCGCCTCTCATTCGAAACCCCGATTGCCTCTCCGTCCGAAGCTACGCTTCCTCGGTTAACCGACTATGCCCGAGTCGAGAGCCTAAAAAAGACGTTTTCGCACTGGACCAGTTCTCCAATCAGGGCACTCGAGCGAGGGCGAAGCGTGGCTGTCCTTACCCGTCGAACCGCATTGCAACTCGGTCTTATGTGCCTGGCGACACCCGTCGCCATGGCTGAGGCGACACCCGCCGCGTCGGATTGGCGGACCAGATTGGTCGATGCGGCGCGTCAGCAGATCGGCGTCACCAGGCTCTATGATCCGACCTATGTCCGCCTGGCTTATCCCGGCGGCGACGTCGCGCAGGACCGTGGGGTGTGCACGGATGTCGTGGTTCGCGCCTATCGCCGTGCCTTCGGTCTCGACCTGCAGAAGCTCGTGCATGAGGACATGCTGGCCAATTTCGCCGCCTATCCGAAAGATTGGGGCCTCAAATCGCCCGACCGCAACATAGATCATCGCCGGGTCCCTAATCTTGCAGCCTTTTTCGGACGGCGGGGCGTTGCCCATCAGCGAGGATCCCGCCGACTACCGGCCCGGCGATCTCGTCACCCAGATGCTGCCCGGCAATCTGGCGCATATCGCCATTGTCTCGTCCAGTCGCTCGCCGGCGGCGCCGGAAAGGGCGCTGCTCATTCACAATATCGGGCAGGGCGTCCGCGAGGAGGACACGCTATACGCTTTCCGGCAGACCGGGCATTTCCGCTTCGCGCCAGCTTGAGACGCTCAGCTTAGATCCACGAGAGCCTGGGCCTTGTGCGCCGCCTCCACGACTGCCAGCGCCGTCATGTTGACGACGCCGCGTGATGTCACCGACGGCGTCAGAATATGCGCCGGCTTGTCGGTGCCGAGCAGGATCGGCCCGACATGCAGCGCATCCATCATGGCGCGCAGCGCCGTCAGCGTGATGTTGGCGGAATCGAGGTTCGGGAACACCAGCAGGTTTGCTTCGCCCTTCAGACGCGAATGCGGATAAACGCGCTGGCGCAGGTGCTCCGACAGCGCCGAGTCGGCATGCATCTCGCCGTCGCACTGCAACTCGGGCGCGATGCGGGCAAGAATCATGGCCGCCTGGCGCATCTTCAGTGCGCTCGGCGAATCGCGCGAGCCGAAATCCGAATGCGACAGCAGCGCAGCTTTGGGCTCGATGCCGAAGCGCTGGATTTCCTCCGCCGCCAGCACGGTCATTTCGGCGATCTCCTCCGCCGTCGGGTCGACCGAGACGTGGGTGTCGGTGAGGAAGATGATGCCGCGCTGCGAAATCAGCATCGACAGTGTCGACAGATCCTGGTCCTTGATGCCCGGGCGGGCCCCTATGATCAGCGTCACGTTGCGCAGATGGCGTTCGAAGCGGCCTTCGAGGCCGCAGACCATGGCGTCCGCGTCGCCGCGCTTCAGCGCCAGGGCGGCGATCACCGTGTTGTCGGTGCGCACCATGGTGCGAGCGGCCTCGGTGGTCACGCCGCGCCGTCCGGCGAGTTCGATCAAGAGATCGACATAGTTGCGGTAGCGCGGATCGTCCTCCGGATTGATCAAGCCGAAGTCGACGCCCGGCCGGATCCGCAGCCCGTAGCGCTTCAGCCGCACGTCGACGACAGCAGGACGGCCGATCAGGATCGGCTCGGCAATGCCTTCTTCCAGCACCACCTGCGCGGCGCGCAGCACGCGCTCGTCTTCGCCGTCGGCGTAGATGACGCGCTTGGCGCTCGAGGCCTTGGCCGAGGAGAACACCGGCTTCATCACCAGCCCGGAGCGGAAGACGAAGCGGTTGAGCTTGTCGATATAGGCGGCAAAATCGGTGATCGGCCGCGTTGCCACGCCGGTCTCGCAGGCGGCCTTGGCCACCGCCGGCGCAATGCGCAGGATGAGGCGTGGGTCGAAGGGCGAGGGGATGAGGAAATCGGGGCCGAAGATCGGCGTCTCGCCTGAATAGGCGCGCGCCGCAACGTCGGACGGCTCTTCGCGCGCAAGTGCGGCGATCGCCCGCACGGCGGCCATCTTCATCTCCTCGTTGATGGCGCTGGCGCCGCAGTCGAGCGCGCCGCGGAAAATGTAAGGAAAGCAGAGCACGTTATTGACTTGATTGGGAAAGTCGGAACGCCCGGTGCAGATCATGGCGTCCGGCCGAGCCGCCCTTGCCACTTCCGGCATGATTTCCGGAGTCGGATTGGCAAGCGCCAGGATCAGCGGCTTCGGCGCCATGTCCTGCAAGAGTTCGGGTTTCAGCACGCCGGCGGCGGAGAGGCCCAGGAAGACATCGGCACCGGGAATGACATCGGCCAGCGTGCGCGCCGGCGTGTCCTTCACATAGGGGTCTTTCCAGCGATCCATCTCTTCGATGCGGCCCTTATGGGCGACGCCGAACCGATCGGTGACCCAGATGTTTTCGACCCTGGCGCCGAGCGAGACCAAAAGGTTGAGGCAGGCAAGCGCTGCAGCACCCGCGCCGGAGGTTACGATCTTGATGTCGGCGATCTTCTTGCCGGCGAATTCCAGTCCGTTCAGCACCGCGGCGGCGACGATGATCGCTGTGCCATGCTGGTCGTCATGGAAGACCGGAATGCGCATGCGCGCCTTTAACTGCTCCTCGACCTCGAAACATTCCGGGGCCTTGATGTCCTCGAGGTTGATACCGCCGAAGGTCGGCTCGAGGGCTGCCACCGTCTCGACCATGCGCTCGATTTCCGGCGCGTCGATCTCGATGTCGAAGACATCGATGCCGGCAAACTTCTTGAACAGCACGGCCTTGCCTTCCATCACCGGCTTGGAGGCGAGCGGGCCGATATTGCCGAGGCCAAGAACCGCGGAGCCGTTGGAGACCACGCCGACCAAATTGGCGCGCGCCGTGTAATCGGCAGCCGCTGCCGGATCGTCACGGATTTCAAGGCATGGTGCGGCGACGCCGGGCGAATAAGCGAGCGCCAGGTCGCGCTGGTTGCCGAGCGGCTTGGTAGCCTGAATTTCCAGTTTTCCCGGGGTGGGATGCTTATGGAAGAAGAGCGCGGCCTCATCGAGATCCGACCTGGCCGTTTGTTTGCTCTCGCCGTCCATTGCGCCCCTCCCTGTGCTTGCTGCGTTCGAGCCTTTTAGCATGCGGCGAAGATTCTTCGCGACGCCAAATCACGATTTTGGCATTCGTGTTACCGAAGCGCAAAATGCCAAGTTATTTCAGATTGTTACAGGAAGACTCTGTGGCCGTGACGCTGCCGGGTAGTCCACGCGATCAGAAGGCGCTGACGTAAAGGCCGCCGTCGACCGGAATGTTCTGGCCGGTGAGATAGCCGGCATGGACCGAGCAGAGGAAGGCGCAGATCTGCCCGAACTCTTCCGGCGTGCCGAGGCGTTTGGCCGGCACATCGGCGCTGATGCGGGCCTTGCGCGCGGCGGCCGCGGCCGGCTCCTCCGGCGTGCCGGCCTCGTGCGGACCGCGCAGCCGGTCGGTGTCGAGCTTGCCGGGCAACAGGCTGTTGATCGTGACGTTGCGGTCGATCACCGTGCGCGCCACGCCGGCGAGGAACGATGTCAGGCCGGCGCGGGCGCCCGAGGACAGGTCGAGGCCGGGTATCGGCACATAGACCGACAGCGAGGTGATGTTGACGATGCGGCCGAAGCCGCGCTTGGCCATGCCGTCGATCACCGCCTGGATGAGTTCGATCGGCGTCACCATGTTCTGCGTCACGCCCTCGAGGATCTTGGCGCGGTCAAGCTCGCGGAAATCGCGCAGCGGCGGGCCGCCATTGTTGTTGACCAGGATGTCGGGGTCCGGACAGGCGGCAAGCAGCGCCTTCTGCACCTCCGGTTTCGAGACATCGCCTGCCACTTCGATTACTCCGACCCCGAATCTTTCGCGAATGTCCTGTGCGGTCTTGGCCAAAAGCTCGGCGTTGCGGCCGTTGACGACGAGATCACAGCCTGCCTCCGCAAGCGCGACCGCGCAGCCGCGCCCCAGTCCCTTGCTGGAAGCGCAGACGATGGCCTTCTTTCCGCGAATGCCGAGATCCATGGCGGTTTTCTCCGTTGATAGGTCCGGCAGGCTAGCGCCTGGGCTGGACCAATCGCAACCGTCATACGGTTGTTGCATGAATCGGGGCATAGGCTGTCGCGAAAGCAACGGTGACAAGCGATGTCCGGTCCAGAGCCCCGCACTTTCCGCAGCATGTTCATTTCGGACGTGCATCTCGGTTCCAAGGCGGCCAAGGCCGACTTCCTGATCGACTTCCTGCGCCACCATGAGGCCGACATCATCTATCTGGTCGGCGATATCGTCGATGGCTGGCGCCTGCGGCGCAACTGGCACTGGCCGCAGAGCCACAATGACGTGGTGCAAAAACTGCTGCGCAAGGCGCGCAAGGGCGCCAGCATCACCTACATTGCCGGCAACCATGACGAGTTCGCCCGCCAGTTCCAGGGCGTGCATTTCGGCGGCATCGTCGTTGCCGACCGCGCCATCCACGTGACCGCCGACGGCAGGCGGATGCTCGTCATCCATGGCGACCAGTTCGACACCATTGTGCACAACCGGCGCTGGCTCGCCTATCTTGGCGACTACGCCTATGACGCGGCGATGATGGTCAACCGGGTCGTGACGAAGCTGCGCCACATGCTCGGCCTGCCTTACTGGTCGTTCTCGTCCTGGGCCAAGGTCAAGGTCAAGAAGGCCGTCAACTTCATCGGCTCGTTCCAGACGGTGCTCTCCGAGGAAGCGCGACGCTCCCATGTCGACGGCGTCATCTGCGGCCACATCCACCACGCGGCGATCGAGAACTATGGCGAGGTCCAGTACATCAACACGGGTGACTGGGTGGAAAGCTGCACGGCGGTGGTCGAGCATTTCGACGGCCGCATGGAGATCCTGACCTGGGCGCATGTGCAGCCGCAGGCGCCGGCCGGAAAGGACGTGCTCGTGCCCGTCGATATCGTCGGCATCCAGGGCAGGGCGGCCAAGGCCGCCTGACCCCTCCAATTGTCGATCACGACGCGAGCCGCGGCCGCCTTCCGCGATGGGCCGGAGAATTCGTCTCAACAGTTTCAGCCTGATCGGTTGGTCCAGGCAGTTCCGCCGTGTGCTGCCTCATGTTAGGGAACGCAACGCGTTGCAGGCCGTCCCACGCAACGTAATTGGATCGATTCATGTCGCTGCCGCCACTTTCGCCCGAGCAACTCGTCAAACCGAGCCATTTCGAACTGCGCATGAGCCTGATCTTCGCGACATTGTTCGTGTCGCTTGGCATCCATCTGCCCTATTTTCCGCTCTGGTTGCAGGCCAAGGGTTTCCATGCCGAGCAGATCGCCGTCATCCTGGCGGCGCCGATGTTTCTGCGAGTGGTGACGACACCCATGCTGACCGCCTTTGCCGACCGGGCGAAGGACCGTGCCAACGTCTACATCGCGCTGGTCGCGGCATCGATGATCATTTCGGCCGGCTATTTCCTGCCGGCCACCTACGCGATCGTGCTGGCCATATCGCTGCTTTTGACGATCGCCTGGACGCCGCATTCGCCGATGGCCGATTCGCTGGCGCTGTCCGGCGTGCGCCGATTCGGCTCCAAATACACCGGCATGCGCAAATGGGGCTCCGTCTCCTATCTCTGCGCCAATGTCGTGGGCGGCTTCATCCTCGCGCAAACCGGAGCCAAAGCCGTGCCGGCGATCCTCTTCGTTGCGCTCGCGGCCGCGCTGATTGCGGGCTTGTTGGCGCCGCGCATGGGAAGGCCACGCAAGGCGTCGCCGCTGTCGGCGGCCGATCTGCAGCATTCGGCGCCGAGCCTGTTCAACGCCTATTTTCTCTATTTCACCCTTGGCGTCGGCATCATCACCGCCAGCCACGCATTCCTTTACGGCTTTGTGTCGATCTATTGGAAGTCGATCGGCATCGGCGACTCGGTCGTTGGCCTGCTTTGGGCTTGGGGCGTGGTGTCGGAAGTCGGCATGTTTCTGTTCTTCAACCGCATTTTCGCTTCCGTCTCGGTGACCAGGGTCATGATGATCGCGGGCTTCGGCGCCATCTTGCGCTGGATCGCCTTTCCGATGGTCTGGCCGCTCGGACTGGGTGTTGCCGGATTCTTCGGCGTCCAGACGCTGCATTCGGTGTCGGTGGCGATGGTGCTGATCGGCCTGCAGAAGATGATCGGAGAAACGGTGTCCGAAGAACGTACGGGTGCCGCGCAAGGCATTGCCTATTTCTTCAACGGCTTCTTCATGGCTGCGGTGACGCTCGCGTCCGGGCCGCTCTATGAACGTCTCGGCGTCGACGGGTTTCTGGTGATGATCCCGATCGCGATTGCCGGTCTTGCGCTGATCGGGCTTGCCGCGCGTTCAGCCCCACAGTCCCCGGTCCGGCGGTGATACCAGCGATCCCTGGTAGACCAGGCCTGGCTCGCGATCGCGGGCCAGCAGCAGCGGACCGTCGAGATCCACGAAATCGGCGTCCTGAGCAAGCAGGACGGCCGGCGCCATGGCGAGCGAGGTGCCGACCATGCAGCCCACCATGATGCCGAATCCCAGCTCACGGGCGCGTTCGTTAAGCTTGACCGCCTCCGTCAGACCGCCTGACTTGTCGAGCTTGATGTTGACCGCGTCGTAGAGGCCGACCAGCGAATCGAGGTCCTTTGCCTCATGCACGCTTTCGTCGGCGCAGATCGGCACCGGATGAGCGATCTCGCGCAGGATGCCGTCGCGGCCGGCGGGCAGAGGCTGCTCGATCAGCGCGATCCCGAGTTGGGCGGCGAAGGCCAGATTGGCTTCGATGTTGCCGTCCGTCCAGCCCTCATTGGCATCGAGAATGATCCGGCTCCGCGGAGCGGCCTCGGTCACCGCGCGAATGCGGGCCAAGTCGTTGTCGCCGCCGATCTTGACCTTGAGCAAAGGCCGCGTGGCGTTGGCGCGGGCCTGGGCGGCCATGGCTTCCGGCTCACCGAGCGAGAGCGTGTAGGCAGTTTCAAGCGCGTGCGGTTGGGCAGCGCAGATCCGGGTTGCCACTGGCCTGCCGCTCAGCTTGGCCTCCAGATCCCACAGCGCGCAATCGATGGCGTTGCGCGCGGCGCCGGCCGGCATGGCCGTGAGCAGGGCGGCTCGGTCCATCCCGCCTGCAAGGCGCGGACGCATTGCCTCGATCGCCTCGCGCACGCCTTCCATGGTCTCGCCGTAGCGCCTGTAGGGGACGCATTCGCCGCGCCCTATATGACCTTCGTGAGCGATTGTGACTGTGATGACCTCTGCCTCGGTCTTCGAGCCGCGCGAGATGGTGAAGGCGCCGGCGATGGGAAAGCGCTCCGGCTCGACCGAAATGACACGCGCCATATTTTTCTTCTCCGGCTATGCGGCCCGGGTCTGCCGGCAAATCGACACGCCAGTTCCGCCACGCTAAACAGGACGCCATGTTGAACATCCGCAAACGCGACGCAAGCCGCACGGCCTCCGGTGAAGCCAATCACCAGCCGCGCGTCGCCGTGGGCGAGGAGGACGGCGTTCTCGGCTGTGCGTTCTCCGGCGTCTGGACCACGCGCACCGTAGCGCTGATCGACGCGGATATGCGCAAGGTCGAGAAGCGCAGCGGCGCAAAAAGCCTGATCCTCGATCTTTCCAAGATCGAGAAGATCGACACCGCCGGCGCCTGGCTGATCGACCGTCTCGCCAGCGCCTTCGAGAAGAAGGGTGTCGAAGTCCACCTGCAGGGGCAGAGCGAAGTCGCTTCGATCCTGCTCGGCGCGGTTGGCGATGCGGTCCGCCGCGAGCGCGAATCAGGCCCGGCCGGCCCGCCCAACATCATCTTGCGCGCGCTGGAACTGGTCGGCCGACGCGTCTTCGAGATGCGCGACGACTTTTTCGCGTCGATGAACATCCTTGGTGCCACCATCCGGGGCGCGCAGATGAAGCTCGGCCGCGGCCATGCCGTCAATCCGGCCGCCATCTTCAACCAGATCGATCGCATGGGCGTCGGCGCCATCCCCGTGGTGGTGCTGATGTCGGCCATCGTCGGCGCCATCGTGGCGCAGCAGGGCGCCTATCAGCTGAGCTATTTCGGGGCCGACATTTTCGTCGTGGATCTCGTCGGCGTGCTGATCCTGCGCGAACTCGGCGTGCTGATGACGGCGATCATGCTGGCGGGCCGCTCGGGAAGCGCCATCACCGCCGAGATCGGCTCGATGAAAATGCGCGAGGAAGTCGACGCGCTGAAGGTGATCGGGCTCAACCCCATCGGCGTGCTCGTCTTTCCGCGGCTGGTGGCATTGGTGATCGCGCTGCCATGTCTGACGATCGTCGCCAATTTCGCCGCCCTTGCCGGCGGCATCGTTGCTGCCTGGCTCTACTCCGATATTCCGCCGGCCGCATTCCTCGACCGGCTGCGTGTCGCCATCGACATCAGCACGATTTTTGCCGGGCTGATCAAGGCACCCTTCATGGCCATGATCATCGGCATCATCGCCTCGGTCGAAGGCATGAAGGTGGGCGGCAGCGCCGAATCGCTGGGCCAGCACGTCACCGCCTCGGTGGTGAAGTCGATCTTCGTCGTTATCATCCTCGACGGGCTGTTCGCCATGTTCTATGCGGCGATCGAGTTCTGACATGGCGATCGCGAACGGACCCAAGCCAGCGCAGGACAAGGACGACAGCGAAGTCGTGCTTTCCGTGCGCGACGTGACCGTCGCCTTTGGCGACAAGGTCATCCTCGACAAGCTGTCGCTCGACATCAAGCGCGGCGAGATCCTGGGGTTCGTCGGTGCTTCGGGCGCCGGCAAGTCTGTGCTGCTGCGCACCATTCTGGGCCTGATGCCCAAGCAGTCAGGCACGATCAAGCTGTTCAACGTCGACGTCGACAAGGCAAGCGAAGCCGATCGCCTGCGCATCGACATGCGGCTCGGAGTCCTGTTCCAGCATGGCGCGCTGTTTTCGGCGCTGACGGTGCTGGAGAACGTTCAGGTGCCGATGCGCGAATATCTCGACCTGCCGAAGAAGCTGATGGACGAACTCGCCATGCTCAAGATCGAGCTGGTCGGCCTGCCGCCGGACGCGGCGCAGAAGTTTCCGTCCGAGCTCTCCGGCGGCATGATCAAGCGCGCGGCACTGGCGCGCGCGCTGGCGCTCGATCCCGATATCGTCTTCCTCGACGAACCGACATCCGGCCTCGATCCGATCAGCGCCGCCGAGTTCGACGAGCTGGTGGTCAAGCTGCGCGATACGATGGACCTGACGGTCTACATGGTCACGCACGACCTCGACACGCTGTTCACCGCCTGCGACCACGTGGCGGTGCTCGGCAAGAAGAAGGTGCTGGTCGAAGGCACGATCGACGACATGCTGAAGAGCGAGGAGCCGTGGGTGAAATCGTATTTCCGCGGAAAACGTGCTCGCCAACTTGATCTCGCGGCCCGCGCATAGCCATAAGTGAGGCAATGGAAACCAGAGCCAACTACATCATTGTCGGCATCTTCACGCTGGCCGCGATCCTTGCGGCCTTCGCCTTCGTCTATTGGACGGCCGCGATCGGCGACAGGGGCGAGACGACGCTGTTGCGCGTGCGCATCCCGGGTTCTGCTTCAGGCCTCGGCCGCGGCAGCTTCGTGCTCTTCAACGGCGTCAAGGTGGGCGACGTCAAGCGCGTCTATATCGACGTCGACAACCCGACGGTCGCCATCGCCGACACCGAAATCGACCGCATGACGCCGATCACCAAGTCGACACAGGCCGATATCGGGCTCGCCGGCCTCACCGGCCAGGCCAATATCGAGCTCAAGGGGGCCGATCCCAAGGAGGTGAAGCTGCTCGACCAGGCGGAAAAGGAAGGCAAGGTCGCCGAGATCGTCGCCAACCCGTCCGCCGTGACCAATCTGTTGCAGACGGCGCAGGATATCTTCACGCGCGCCGACAAGGTGCTGTCCGAGCTGGAAGGCTTTACCAGGGACGTCCGCGGTCCGCTGACCCAGACCGTCCGGAACGTGCAGACCTTCTCCGACGCGCTGGCCAAGAATTCCGACGGCATCGACAAGTTCCTGTCCAGCGTCAGCGCGCTCTCCGACGAGCTGAAGGGTGTTTCGGGCAAGCTCGACGGCACTTTGAAGGCCGCCGAAGGGCTGCTCAATTCCGTCGACAAGGACCAGATCAAGAGCATTGTCGCCAACGTCAACACGGTGACCGGCAATCTGAAGGAGACTTCGAAGCAGTTCGACACCGTCATCAACAACGTCAACACGGCGGTCGGCTCGATCAACGACTTCGCGCAGAAGACGCAAGGCACGCTTGACAAGGTCAATGGCGTGCTGGACGGCATCGATCCGGCGGAGGTGCGCACCGCATTGGCCAACATCCAGAAGGCCAGCGACAACGCCAATCAGGCCGCCGCCGACATCGCCAAGGTGACGAACAAATTCGCCAACCGGGCCGACGATATCGACCAGACGATCAAGGACGCCAAACAGCTTGCGCAGCGACTCAACGACGCTTCGGTGCGCGTCGACGGCATCCTGGTCAAGGTCGACAACCTGCTTGGCTCCGGCGAGGCCAATGGCGTGATGGCCGACGCCAGGGCGACGCTGAAATCGTTCAAGGAGGTCGCCGATACGCTGAACGCGCGGCTCGGCACCATCACCGACAATCTGGCCCGCTTCTCCGGCCAGGGCCTGCAGAATGTCGAGGCGCTGGTCCAGGACAGCCGCAGGTCGATCAACCGCATCGAGGAAGCAGTGACCGACCTCAGCCGCAATCCGCAGCGGATCCTGACGGGCGGCGAGGGCGAGGTCCGGCAATATGACGGCAGGGTGCGGCGTTGACTTCGGCCTTCGCCCACCGCAAGAACAAGGGCCGCAATTGCGGGTTGATCTTACGATCCGGGGACAACGGGGATCTCGCGTGAAGTCGACTGTCAGATCGGGCGGAGTGAAATCGGCCGCGCTGCTGCTTGCGCTCTCGGTCGCCGGCTGCGCGGCGCTGGGCGGCAAGCCGGCGCCGCTCGACACATTCGAATTGTCGGCGCCGATGGTCGACGCGCATGGCCACAGCCGCCGCCAGATCCTGATCACCCAGCCGTCGGCGCTCAAGGCGCTGGACAGCCAGAACATCGTGATCAGGCCATCCGATCTGTCGATCCAGTATCTCAAGGGCGCGCAATGGGCGGACCGCCTGCCGCTCATCGTGCAGGCCAGGCTCGCCGAAACCTTCCAGCGGTCCGGCAGCTTTGCCGGCGTCGGCAAGCCGGGCGAGGGGCTGGCGATCGACTATCGGATCATCGCCGAGGTGCGAACCTTCGAAGTTCGCGTCAATGGCGGCGAGCATGCCGAGGTCGATCTGTTCGTGCGTATCCTCAACGATCGCAATGGCGAGGTGCGCGCTGCCAAGAGCTTCAGCGCGAGCGCGCCGGTATCCGGCAGCGGCAACGCCGCCTATGTCGGCGCGCTGGACAGCGCCTTCGGCCAAGCGGCGAAGGACATCGTCCGCTGGACGGATTCGGTGATCTGAGCGGGAATCGTCCCAAGCGCTCCGACGAGCCGAAGGTGCGGCCGAGGACATCAAAAAGGCGGGACTTGCCCGCCTTTTTTGTTCTCGGCGCGGCCTGACTACTGCAGCCGGCCGCTGGCGTGGGCAAGCATGGTGTAGACCTTGCCGGTGTCCGACGTCAGATAGGTCTGCGCCATGATGTTGTCGCGGTCGTTGCGCGACACGTCCTTGAGCAGCTTCTCGAAATCGTCGCAGTAGCGGTCGACCGCGGCGCGGAACTCCGCCTCGGCCTGGTATTTGCGACGGATCTCGTCGAAGGTCTGCTGGCCCTTCAGCGTGTAGAGGCGCCGGGTGAACACGTCGCGCTCGCCGCGCCTGTAGCGGTTCCACAGCTCGATCGAGGCGTCGTGGTCAATGGCGCGCGCGATGTCGACGGACAGCGAGTTGAGCGACTCCATGACGTGCAATGGCGAGCGCTGGGCAGGAGCCGCACGCGGCGCTTCCGCCGGCGCCGCCGGCTTCAGCTCTTCATCGCGCGAAGCATTGGTCAGGAGATCACGCACCCAGCCGCCCTGCGCCGTCTTTCCATTGGGATCGCGGCGGGTCGCCTCCGCCGGGCGCTCGAGATCGAGCGTGCCGCGCAGGCTTGCTTCGGCGAGCGGTGCCTGCGGGGCCCGGCTCTCCGGCTGAGGCTGAGGCGCCGGCGGACGGCGCAGCGACTGCTCGGCGGGACGGGCAACAGGCGCCTGCGGGGCGGGACGGAGGCTCCGCGGCTCGGCGCCTTCGCTGCTGCCGCTGCGGCCGGATTTCGCAACGATGTCAGACAGTTCCTTGAGCGCGCTGATCTGCTCGGCGACGGCGCGGCGGATGGCCGAGGTCGATTCCTTGGCTTCCTCGGGCATCTCGATGACGCCCTTCTTGAGTTCGGCGCGGGTCAGGTCCAGCTCACTCTTGATCGAGCCGGCGGTGCGCCGCATCTCCTCGGTGGCGTCGGCGAAGCGTTGCGTTGCCGAATCGACGACGTCGGCGATTGCCGTGCGGATCTTCTCCGCCGACTCCCTCGTGCGGCCCTCGGCGTTCTGCATCGTCTTGCCGACGAGGTCTTCGAACGAGCGCATGACCTTCTCGAGGTCTTCCGACTTCTTGACCAGGCCGACAGCAAGGTCTTCCAGCGAGGACTGCCGCTCGAGCGTGTGCTCGAGATTGCTCTGCGCCGAGCTCAACAAGGTCGAAGCGCTCGACAGCAGCCGGCTGTGCTCGTCGAATTTGGTCGCGATGGCGGCAACCTCGCGCAACGTCGCCGACGACAGATCGGTGAGCCGCGTCGTGTTGGTGTCGACGAGACGCGCCGAACTGGCGAAGGTCTGCGCCGCCTTTTCGGTCGTCACCGCGAAGCTCTGCGTGCTGCCGGTGAGACGTTCCTCGACGTGACCGAGGTTGGCTGCCGCCTGCTCGATCAACTGACCGAGTTGTGCGCTGGAGTCGGACATGCGGCCGATGAGGTCGGTCACACTGTCTGCCAATGTCGAGCGCGCGCCCTCGACGGCCGAAAGCGTCTCGGCCGTGCGGCTGGCAAGCGCGTTGACGAGAGCCGCATTCTCGCTGCGCAGCTTCTCGGTCGCGCGGGCCGTGACCTCTTCCATGCTCTTGTGCAGCTCCGAGCCGCCCTGGGCGAAACGCTCGACCAGCGGCCGGGCCTTCTCGTCGAGGATCTTGGACATTTCGGCGGAGCGCGCGGCCAGCATGGTGTTGAGCTCGCGGGTGTTGGCGCCGATGGTCTTTGCCGCCTCGTTGGTGCTCTGGCCGATATGCTGTCCGACCGCCGTAAAGGTTTCGGCGATGACGTTGGCGCGCGAGATAAGCTGCGCCTCGGCCCCGGAGACCTGCTCGTCGAGCTTCTTGCCCATTGTCTCGGCTGTGGACGCGAGACGGCTTTCGACGCTCGCGACCTGCTCCTCGACGCGGGCGGCGACCGCGGCTGCACTCGAAGCCAGCCGCTCGTCGGCGCCTGCCAGCGCCTGCTCGATCTCGCGGGCGTGAACGGCAAGTTCCTGGCCGGTCTGGCGGGCACGGTCGGCGACGCGCTGCTCGGTGGTGGCGAACGCTCCGACAATGGTTTCGGTATGCTGGCCGATGGCCGAACTGCTGTCGGAGATCCGCGACACCAGCCGCTGATCGGCGTCGTCGAAGATGCGGGCAATCTCGGACGCCCGCGACGAGAGCGCTTCCGAACCCTCGGCGATGCGATTGATCAGATGCTGGTCGGCGGCGTCGAAGATGCGGCCAAGATCGGCGGCGCGCGCGGCCAGCGCTTCGGCCGACTCGGTGATGCGCATGCTCAGCCGCTCGTCGGCGCCTTCGAAGTTGCGCAGGATGTCGCCGGCGCGTGCCGCCAGCGACTGCGCGGTTTCGACCGCGCGTGCAACCAGCTTCTGGTCGGCGGCGTCGAACGTGCCGGCGATGTCGCTGACGCGTGCATTCAGCTTGTCGGCGGTTTCCTCGGCGCGAGCCATCAGCGAGTTGGAGGCTTCATCGGCGCGGGCCATGAGCATGCTGGACGTGTCCTGGGCGCGCTCGTGCAGGCGGCGGTCCGCCTCCTCGAAGGCGTGGGCAATATCCTCGGCCCTGGCAAGCAAGGCGGCGGAAGTCTGCTCGGCGCGCTCGGCGATCTTGCGATCGGCATCGCTGAAGGCGGCACCGGCCTGCTCATGCAGGGCGCTGGTGATTTCCATGACCTTGTCGCGCAAGGCGCCGGCAACGAAGACGGCCGTCTTTTCGAGAACGCCGCGGACATTGTCCACCCCGTTCGAGAGGGCCCGCTCCATGGTGCCGGCACGCTCTTCGATGATGCCCGTCTGGCGGCTGAAGGCCTGCTCGATCTTTTCGACATCGGCGGCGATCGCCGCCGAGATGTCGCTGCTCTTGGCGGCGATCTGGTCGATGTGGCCGGACACCGAATGGTCGATGTTCCGGCGGGTCTCGGAGAGCTTGGCCAGATCGTCCTCCAGAGCGCGGGCGAGGAGGTCGCGGCCTTCCGACAGCTTGCCGACATGGCCGGCAATGATGCCGTCGATTTCGCTGCGGCCCTCGGCGAGCTTCTGCAGGTCGTTTTCGAGCGCCCGGGTGAGGATATCGCGACCTTCGGCAAGTTTTTCGACCTGGCCGGCGACGAGACCGTCGATGCTAGAGCGGCTTTCGGCCAGCTTGGCGAGGTCTGCTTCGAGGGCGCGCTTGAGGATGTCGCGGCCTTCGGCGAGCTTCTCGACCTGCCCGGCGACCAGTCCGTCTATGCTCGAGCGGCTTTCGGCCAGCTTGGCGAGGTCGTCCTCCAAGGCCTTGGACAACGTCGCGCGGTCCTCGACAAGCCTGTCTGCGTGGCTCTGCATGAGGCCGCTCGCATTGGCCATATCGGCATCGAGGACGCGGGAAAGCTCGGCGCGATGATCGGCGATCTTCTGCGAATGATCGACAATGGCTCCCTGGATGGTGTTGAGGTCCGCTTCCAAGGCTCGCTTGAGGATGTCGCGGCCCTCGGCAAGCTTCTCGACCTGCCCGGCGACCAGGCCGTCGATGCTGGAGCGGCTTTCGGCGAGCTTGGCCAGATCGTCCTCGAGCGACTTCGTCAGCACCGACCGATCCTCGACCAGCCTGTTCTGGTGGTCGGCGATTGCGCCGCCGACCACCTGCAGGTCGGCCTCGAGGGCCCTCGACAGCTGCGCGCGCTCTTCCTGCACCCTGTCGGAGTGTCCTGCGATGGTATCCCTGATCGTGTTGAGGTCTGCCTCCAAGGCGCGCTTGAGGATATCGCGGCCTTCAGCGAGCTTCTCGACCTGGCCGGCGACGAGGCCGTCGATGCTGGCGCGGCTTTCGGCGAGCTTGGCGAGGTCGGATTCGAGCGTCTGCGACAGCAGGCTGCGATCCTCGGCGAGCTTGCCGGCGTGGCTGTCGATGAGGTCGCGGATGCCGCTCAGGTCGCCTTCCAGCGCGCGGCTCAACTCACCCCTATCCTCAGCGATCTTGGCTGAATGGGTCTCGATCAGCTTTCTGATGCCAACGATGTCGGTCTCGAGCGCCTTGGCCAGCACCGCGCGGCCCTCGGCGATCTTCTCCACCTGGCCTGCGACCAGCCCATCGATGCTGGCGCGATTGTCGGCCAACTTGGCGAGATCAGCCTCCAGCGCGCGCGCCAGAATGCTGCGGCCTTCGGCCAGTTTCCCGACATGGCCGGCGACCATTTCATCAATCATCGTACGGGCTTGGACCAATCTGCCGGAGTCTTCGTTGAGAGCCTGGGACAGACGGTTGCGACCCTCTTCGAGCTGCTCGAGATGGGCGCCGAGCGAGGCGTCGATGGCCGCGTGCGACTCGTTGACCTTGCGCAGATCCTCTTCCAGCGCGCGCGACACCAGGCTGCGGCCCTCGGCGAGCTTCTCCACCTGGTTGGCCACGGCGGCGTCGATATCGGCGCGGCTTTCGGCGAATTTTGCCAGGTCCGCCTGCAGCGTGGCGGCCATGCGGTCGCTGCTTTCGGAGAGCTTGCGGCTGTGGTCCTCGATCGCCTCGTCAATGCCGGCACGGGCGCTGGCGAGCCGCTGGAGGTCGGCGTCGAAGGAACGCGACACGACGTGGCGGGCGGCTTCCATGCGTCCGGCGAAATCGGTGGCGCGGGCCTCGAGCATGGACGAGGTCGACGAGATGATATCGGCCATGTCGGCGCCGATCTGGGTCTTGCCCTGATCGATCATGGCCGACAGCGAGTCCTTGCTCTCCGCGAAGGTGTTGGCGATATCGCGCGCACGCTCGACCAGCGTCTCGTTGATCTGGCGGGCACGGGCCTCGAGCGCGGCGTTGAGCTTCTGTGTGCCCGTATCCAGCGCTTCGGCGCGGGTCTGGAATTCGCTGATCAGCGCCTGCCCGCGTTCGGCCAGCGTCCGCTCGATGCCGCTCAGGCTGGCCTCGAACTCCGAGTTCAGGGTGCGCGCGGCGCCGCCAAGCAAGGAAACCATGCCGTTGGTGCGGTCGTCGAGCAGGTCCGTCAAGGAGCGGGTGAGGCCGTCGGTGGTGTCGGTCAGCTTGGCGATGCGCGTGTCGAGGAGGCTGGCGAAGGCCTCGCCAGAGGTCGACAGGCGGTCGGTGATCGTATCCAGCCGGGTTTCGACGGAATCGAAGATCGACATCGAGCTTTCGTTGATGCGATCGATCAGCGTGTCGCCGGAATTGTTGATCGTCATCGACAGCTTGGTCGAAGCATTGAGGATCGAGTCACGGATGATGTCGCTGGCGGCGCCGATCTCGTCGCGCAGCGTTTCATGGGCGCCGGCGATGGAAGCGCGCACGCGCTCGGCATGCGAGACGACGGCCTCGCGCTCGCTGCCGAGACCATCGACCAGCGAGCGGATGCGAACCTCGTTTTCGGAGTAGGAACGCTCGAGCTGGTTGACCTCGCTGTGGACCAGCGTTTCGAGCTCCACCGCACGCGCCAGCGTGCGTTCGATGCCTTCGCCCATCGCCGCGACCTCGCGGCGAACGGCCTGGCCGATCATCATGACGCGATCCTGGGCCAGGTTTTCCGGCTCGGCCAGGCGGAACGCCACTTCGGTCATGGATTGCGCGGCAATGCGCATTTCCTGGGCCCGCCGGACCATCGCGGCAAAGGCCCAGAACAGAATGACCGGAACGATCGCGGCAATCGCAAGGCCGATCAGTTCAGGACGAGCGAAGAGCTGGTCGAAGCTGCGGACCTTCCAGATGTCCGACCCGAAAAGCAGGTTGGCGAGTCCGCCGGCGCCGGCGATCCAGGCCACCGAAATGAACGCCACGACCCAGTACACCGTGCTTGACGCACGCCGGTTGAGGCCGTGCAAAAGCGTGCGGTAGTCCTTCTGGCGGTCGTCATTGGCTGGGGTGAAGCCCGTGGGAGCCGGAGTGAAGCCCGTGGGCTGCGCGCCATTGCGCGATTCGACCGGCCGCAACTCTGCCGATTTGGCCTGAGACGCCGCTTTCGAAGCAGGGATTTGAGCTGACTCGGCCTTCTGGTTGCGTCCTTCGCGCGCGAGCTCATCCGCGGCCTGCGATATCTGCGCTTCCAGGTCCTCCATCGAGGCCGCCATATCGAGACCGCCGTCGTCGGTGAAATCGAAGTCCAGGGCCTTTTCAAGCTCTGCCGCTACATCGCTCTCAAGAGACTTCGTCGTCGTTGGCTTCTTCGCCATGCCTTCGCTACCCTGTACTAGCTGCCGCGGGACTTATGGTTTTGGCCTGATTCTGGCTTGTCTGGTCCCATGCAGGAGGCTGAAAAGTGGACCCCTCGTATCGTAATGACACACGGGGGTAAAGAAAACATGCATTCCGGGCGATACGTAAAACTTTAAATATAGGGTTAACGCAAGCGTGATTTGGTGGCCTCTCTGACAACATTTTTTCAGGGCAAGCGTTAACCCGCTGGCGACGGGAATCCGCCTATTTTCCCGCGGCCGAGCGCAGTTTTGGAGTTGCAGCGAGCATGCGTGGCGAGATTGGTATTGCGTTTTCCATGCCCGGTGGCGATGCGTCGGGGACAGCAGGGTCGCGGCCTGTGGATTTAGCCCATCTGGCGCGGCAGACAATGGACGATCGCGCGCTCGAGCAGGAAGTTCTGGCCCTGTTCGTGCAACAGGCGCTTTCGGTGCGCGACAAGATCCTCGATGCCGATCCCAAGGATCGGATTCTGCTTGCGCATGGCCTGAAGGGCTCCGCGCGCGGCATTGGCGCCTTCGGCGTTGCTGAATGTGCCGAGGCGATCGAAAAGCAACCCGACGATGCCCGAGTCCTCAAGAGGCTCGGCGCTCTGATCGAGGAAGTGCGCGAGTTCATCGCCGCCATCAGCCGCTGACCAGGCAAAGCGCGCCTTCTGAAAAACGTCATTCGGTGGCGCTTTCGCGCCGCAGTTGACTTGTCCGGCGGAGTGATTATCTCGGCTGCGACTCCTTCAGGTGACAAATGACCAAGCTGACTTTCATCGCCAATGACGGCACTCAATTCGACGTGGACGCCGAGAACGGCTCGACCGTCATGGAAAACGCGATCCGCCACGCGGTGCCCGGCATCGAAGCGGAATGCGGCGGCGCCTGCGCCTGCGCGACGTGCCATGTCTATGTCGACGACGCCTGGACGGCGGAGGTCGGC
This sequence comes from Mesorhizobium sp. M3A.F.Ca.ET.080.04.2.1, assembly GCF_003952525.1. Taxonomy (NCBI): domain Bacteria; kingdom Pseudomonadati; phylum Pseudomonadota; class Alphaproteobacteria; order Hyphomicrobiales; family Phyllobacteriaceae; genus Mesorhizobium; species Mesorhizobium sp. M3A.F.Ca.ET.080.04.2.1. Next base: position 6,127,755 of record NZ_CP034451.1, read on the forward strand.
GAGCCGGAGGCGATGGAGGAGGACATGCTGGACTTTGCCTATGACGTCCAGCCGAACTCGCGATTGTCCTGCCAGATCAAGGTGCGCGACGCGCTCGACGGGCTTGTCGTCCGCGTGCCGGAACGCCAGGGCTAAGCCGACTTTCGGATTTTCTTTTCCCGTCGCTGCTTGGCAGCAGCCCATCGCTCATGCAGTGTCCCATCCCATTCCCAAAACGGGGCGGAACTGATGAACGATACGATCAAGACGGACGTACTCATCGTCGGGGCGGGGCCGGTGGGCCTGTTCGCCGTGTTCGAGCTTGGCCTCTTCGACATGAAGTGCCATCTGATCGATATTCTCGACCGTCCCGGCGGGCAATGCGCCGAACTCTATCCGGAAAAGCCGATCTACGACATTCCCGGCTGGCCGATCATCACGGCGCAGGGTCTGGTCGACAAATTGCTCGAGCAGATACATCCGTTCAAGCCGGGGTTCACCTTCAACCGGATGGTCTCAAGCCTCGAAAAGCTCGAGGACGGCAGCTTCCGCGTCACCACGGACGAGAACGAGGTGTTCGAGGCCAAGGTGGTGGTGATCGCCGCCGGCGGCGGTTCGTTCCAGCCCAAGCGTCCCCCCATTCCGGGCATCGAGGACTATGAAGGCAAGAGCGTCTTCTATTCCGTCAGGCGCATGGAGGATTTCCGGGGCCACGATCTCGTCGTGGTCGGCGGTGGCGATTCCGCTCTCGACTGGACGCTCAACCTGCAGCCGATCGCGAAGAGCGTTACCCTCGTGCATCGGCGTCCGGAATTCCGGGCGGCGCCCGACAGCGTCAACAAGATGTACGCGCTGCAGGAGATGAAGCATCTGTCATTCCGTGTCGGCCAGGTGAGCGGCCTGACGGGCGCGGATGGCCAGCTCTCGTCAGCGACCGTCAAGGGAGGCCCGGACGGCGATGTCGAGGTGCCGTGCACCCGCATGCTGCCCTTCTTCGGTCTCACCATGAAGCTCGGCCCGATCGCCGAATGGGGGCTCAACCTGCATGAGAACGTGATCCCCGTCGACACCGACAAGTTTCAGACCTCGGTTGCCGGCATCTTCGCCGTCGGCGACATCAACTGGTATCCGGGCAAGCTGAAGCTGATCCTGTCCGGATTCCACGAAGTCGCCCTGATGGCGCAAGCGGCCAAGCGGATCGTAAGCCCCGGCGAGCGCATCGTCTTCCAGTACACGACCTCATCGACAAGCCTGCAGAAGAAGCTCGGCGTGCACGACTAGCGCCTGGCAAAGCCGCAGGCGCTATTCCGAGAGGGCCGGCGCCGCCTGCTCGGGGTGGCCGCGAAGCGGTTTTTCCGGCATCAAAGCCAGCGCGACCAGCGCCAGCACCAGCGTGATGCCCGCCGTCAGGAAGATCATCACGAAGGGCATTGCCGACGTCAACTCGATATGGCTGAGCGAGCCCTCGGCGGCGAGCGGCAGCCCGTAGCCGAGCGCGACGGCGCCAAGCATGGCGACGCCAAGTGCGCCGCCCAGCGACCGCAGGAAAGTCAGCACGCCGGTGGCGACACCAAGATGCGCCCGGTCGACGGCATTCTGGACGGACACGGTGCTGACCGGAAACGTCGTTCCGCTGCCCAAGCCGATGAGGGTGGTCAGGATCTCCACCTCAAGCAGCGAGGCGTGTGGGGCAATGGCGCTGAGCACCCCGATGCAGATGATGGCCAACACGATGCCGAACATGGCAATGCGCTTGTAATGGACAAGGCGCGGTATCATGCGGCCGCTGAAGGTTGCGCCGGCGACCGTGCCAAGCAGGAGCCCGAGCATGGCCGTGCCGGATTCGGAAGCCCGACGACCGACTGCAGATAGACCGGCAGGTAGACGGAGGCGCCGATGTTTGCCGCCTGCAGCAGGAACATCGACAGCGTGCCGGCGAGCACGATCGGATTGCTTAGCACCTCGAGCGAGATCAACGGTTCCACCGCCCTGAGCAGGCGCCACGCGAAAAAGGCCCAGAACACAGCCGAACAGGCTACCAGCCCAAGGATTTCGGCGGAGAGCCAGGGATAGGCGCTGCCGCCCCAGTTGAGGGCCAGAAGCAGGAGCGCCGTGGCAATGACCAGCAATACCGCGCCAAGCCCATCGATGCGGTGGTGCTTGGCGGCGATCGGCAGCTTCCTAAGCGGCTTGTTGATGATCGCCATTGCGAGGAAGCCGATCGGCAGATTGATCCAGAAAATGAGCGACCAGTGCAGGTGCTCCGCGAAGACGCCGCCAAGCAGGGGGCCAGCGACGCTCGCGACTGCCCAGGTGCCGGAGATCCAGGCTGCATAGCGTGCCCGCTCCCGCGGCGGCACGAGGTCGCCGATCACGGTCTGCGTCAGGGCGAACAGGCCGCCGCCGCCGGCGCCCTGAACCGCGCGGCCGATGACCAGGACCAGCATGTTGGGGGCAAGCGCGCTGACCAGCGAGCCCAGCAGGAAGATCAGCACGGCCGCGTAGATGACCGGCCGGCGTCCGTAGACGTCGGAAATCTTGCCATAGAGCGGCGCCATCGCGGTTGCCGTCAGAAGATAGCCGGTGACGATCCAAGGCAGATACTCGGCATGTCCCAGCGCATGCGCGATCGTCGGCAAAGCGGGGGCAACGATTGTCTGGTCAAGCGCCGCCAGCAGCATCGACAGAAGAACGCCGCCGATAATGGCGTTCTTCTCGCTCTCGCTCATCGGCGAGGCGGTTGCTCCCATCGCGGTGCGGTTGTCGATGGCCTGATCCATGGCTTGTTCTTTCAAGGCTGGTGCGCATTCCGCCAGGAAGTGCCGGGCCTGGGCGGTCGGCCCGCTGTGTGTGCAGCCTAAATGAATGTTCCGTGCTTGCGTTCGCGGGCTTGCGAACCAGACTTATGTCGTTCGATTTAGGCCGATTTCGACCGCCACTCGAAAGTTTTTCACATCTGGCACTATGCTTGGGCATGTTTGGCCTGCGCCGGCCTGCCTGTCCTCGTTCAGTCCGGCGCCAACCGGCCGCTCTGGATGCGCTGCAAGCGATAGTGCAGCAGCCGCAGGATGCGGCTTTCGAAATTGACGCCTTCGACGCGATCGAACTGGACCTGGGCGCGATCGTGCCTGGCTAGGACACTCGCAGTGATTTGGGCGGCTTGGGCCTTTGCTGCATCGCAGGTCCGCTGCGGATAAGTCGCCTTCAACGCATCCTCGAGTTCCCGGGCATGGTTCTTGGCGATCTCGACATGGCGCTCCTCGTGCCGCTTGATGTCGGCCGAGAGCGTATCCCAGAACAGCCTGACGTCGGGCTGTACCCTACGGGGGCGTCGCCACTCAGGAAGGATAACCTTGACCCTTATGGTGACCTGTGCGTTGGCGATCCGGCAGGAATTCGCCGTCTGCGCGTAGCTGACGCGCGTGGTGAACGCCATCTGGGTCGCGCCGGGATGTCGCGATCCGGTGCTTTTCACCTCGGGCCCGTTTTTCGACAGCTGGCTTGCGATGTCGTCCAGAGTGCGGCCGCGGACGCTGAAATAGCTGTACGTCTTGACCAGGTTCGCCGCGTCGGCCGGCATGGCGGCGAGTGTCAGCACCAGGGCGCAGAGCAGGGATCGGTTCATCAGGTTGCCTCTTGGTCCACCTTGCTTTACGGCCGTTGCCAGCGCAACGGATTTTCCGCGGATCATGAATGGTTGATGGACAATGACGACGAGGCGGTGGCAGCTGGCGCATGGACGCCATCTCGACCTTGGCCCGAAAGCGGTCATCGTCGGAATCCTCAACGTGACGCCTGACAGCTTCTCCGATGGCGGTCTCTTCATCGATCCGAAGAACGCGCTAGCCCAAGCGCGCCGCATGGTGGAGGAGGGCGCGTCGATCATCGATGTCGGCGGAGAGTCGACACGGCCTGGTTTTGCCCCGGTGACGGCCGAGGAGGAGCAGGCGCGCGTGCTGCCGGTCATCGAGGCGCTCGCCGCGTCCGGCGAGGCGCTGATTTCGATCGATACCTATCGCGAGGACACCGCCCGGCGTGCCGTCGCCGCCGGCGCGCATATCGTCAACGACGTCTGGGGCTTGCAGCGCGAAGAGGGCATCGCGCGCATCGCGGCGCAGACCGGTGCCGGGCTCGTCATCATGCACACCGGGCGCGAGCGGCAGAAACTGCCCGACGTGATCGAAGACCAGTTCCTGTTCCTGCGAAGATCGCTGGAGATCGCGCGGGCCTGCGGTGTCGGCGATGGCCAGATCGTGCTCGACCCCGGCTTCGGCTTCGCCAAGGAGACAGCAGAAGAGAACCTCGATCTGATGGCGCGGTTTTCCGCACTTCGGGAGCTCGGCTTTCCGCTGATGGCCGGGACGTCTCGCAAGCGTTTCATCGGGACGGTCACGGGCCGGGAACCCGCCCAGCGGGCGGTAGGCACCGCGGCCACCAGCGTCATCCTTCGGCTGAAGGGTGCCGACCTGTTTCGGGTCCACGATGTCGCAATCAACGTGGACGCGCTGGCCGTCGTCGATGCTATGTTGGCCAGAGAAATCGACCCGCCCGGACATTGACGATGTACATCATCCGCATGAAGAACTGCGCCTTCTTTGCCCGGCATGGTGTGCTGGACGAGGAGGAGACGCTCGGCCAGCGCTTTTATGTCGACGCCGAGCTCACGGTCGAGCCCGGCCGCCGGCTCGAGGAAGACTCCATCGAGGACACCGTCAATTACGGCATCGCCTTTGCGGTCATCGAGAAGATCGTCACCGGGCACCGGCGTTTCCTGATCGAGTCGCTGGCGCTGGAAGTGGCGAAAGCGCTGACGGCGCGGTTTCCGCAGATCAGGAAAGCCGAGATCACGGTGCGCAAGCCGAACGCCCCGGTGCCGGGCGTCCTGGATTATGTCGAGGTGACCGTTGTCTGGCCCGAGTAACACGGTCTATCTCAGCCTTGGCGGCAATCTCGGCGACCCCGCGAAATCCATGGCTGCCGCGTTGCGCATGTTGGATGGCGATGAGGCGACGCGCGTGATGGCCGTCTCGTCGCTCTATCGCACGCCGCCTTGGGGAAAGCTCGATCAACCGGACTTCCTCAATGCGGCGGCCGCGATCGAGACGACGCTTGCGCCGCGCGCCCTGCTCGACCTTTGCCTCGATGTCGAAAGGCGGCTGAAACGGGTGCGCGAGGAGCGCTGGGGTCCGCGCCTGATCGACATCGACATCCTGATGTTCGGCGATCGAATCATCCATGAAACCGGGCTCGAGGTCCCGCATCCGCGCATGCTGGAGCGTGCCTTCGTGCTGGCGCCACTAGCCGAGATCGCGCCCGACCTTGCCGCTGGAGGCAGGAGTGTTTCCGAGCGGCTCGCCGGCGTCGATGCCTCAGGGATCGAGCGCCTGCCATCGGGCCGGGAGTGGTGGCTGGGCTGACACCGGTAAGTCAGCCCGAAAAACCACCGCCGTCGAGAAACGCCTTCTCTTCCGCCGTCGTCTCGCGGCCGAGCATCCGGTTTCGGTGCGGGAAGCGGCCGAAGCGCTGGATGATATCGCGGTGCTCTTCCGCATATTTGAGATAGTCTGGTGCCCTGGCGGCGGTGAACTGTACGGCTCGCTCCTGATCGGCAAGCAGTTCCGAATGCTCCAAGGGCAGGTACAGGAAGACGCGCAGCGCCACCTCGAGCTCCAGATCATGCCCGGCGGCTATCGCCTTGTCGGCAAAATGCCGGGCGAGCGGATCCGTCGCGTACATATGCCCGGTACCGCGGAAGCAGTTGCGCGGAAACTGATCGAGCAGAATCATCAGCGCCAGCGAGCCTTCGGCATAGTCGCTCCAGTCATCGCATTCGCGCCGGGCGGCGGCGTGGTGAAGATCGAGGAACCGATTGCGGAAACCGGTGTCGAAAGCATCGTTCTTCTCGAACCAGGCGTTCTCGCCGGCATCGCGCCAGAATTGGGTGACCGATAGCGCTCTCGTATCGCGTTCTGCCATGCGTAGCTCCTCAGCTCTTCGTCTCTGCCTTGTTGAGCATCCCGGCCGTCTCTTCGTTCAGCGCCTGGCCAGTGCGGCGGGGCTGGGCGAGCGGCGTCGGGATCGGCGTGCCGGTATTGCCCTTCAGGAAGCGCTGGCCGGCGCGGACGCCTTCGGCGAGTTGCATCTCGAAGCGGGCGCTGTCGCGGCGGCGCACATCCTCGATGACCTCGGCGACCTCTTCCGGGTCGACACCCAGCGCTTCCAATGCCGAGCCGCCAAAGACGAGCGCCGATTCGAAAGTCTCGCGCAACTGGTAGTCGACACCGGCGCGGATGAGCTGCAGCGCGGTTCCGCGGTCGAAGGCGCGCGCCAGCAGGGTGACGAACGGGAATTCCGACTTGATCAATTGCGCGATCCGCACGGCGGCGTCCGGCTTGTCGACGCAGATCAGCACGGCACGCGCCCTGCCGGCGCCTGCGGCATGCAGGATATCCAGCCGCGTGCCGTCGCCGTAATAGACCTTGAAGCCGAAGTCGGCTGCCGCCTGGATCATCTCGACCTCGTTGTCGATGATCGAGACGTCGAGGCCGCGCAAAAGCAGCGGCTGGCTGGCGATCTGGCCGAAACGGCCGAAGCCGATGATCAGCACGCTGCCGGTCAGCCCATCGGCGATATCGACGCCCTCCAACGACTGCTCGTCGCGCGGCGTGAGGTAGCGCAGCGCCACGATCGCCAATGGGGTGAGCACCATCGAGATGATGATGATGGCCGTCAGTGTGGCATTGGCGTTGCCGTCGATGATGCCGACGCCGGCCGCGGCGGAGTAGAGGACGAAGGCGAACTCGCCGCCCTGCGCCATGAAGACGGCCCGTTCGACCGCTTCGCGATGGCTGGTCCTGAGCATGCGGGCGACGACGTAGATGCCGGCCGCCTTCATCACCATGTAGGCGACGACGTAGATGGCCACCAGCCGCCAGTTCTGCGCTACGATGTTGAGGTCGAGCGACATGCCGACGGCGAGGAAGAACAGGCCGAGCAGGATGCCGCGGAACGGCTCGATGTCAGCTTCGAGCTGATGGCGGAAGGTCGACTCCGACAGGAGCACGCCCGCGAGGAAGGCGCCCATCGCCATGGACAGGCCGGAAAGCTGCATGGCCAGCGCCGATCCAAGGACCACCAGCAGCGCGGCGGCGGTCATGACTTCGCGGGCGCGGGCATCCGCCAGGACACGGAAGAGCGGGTTGAGCAAATAGCGCCCGGCGACGACCAATCCGATGATCGCGGCGATGCCGATGCCGACCTCGGTGAGCCGTTCGGACAGGCTGGTCTCGGCGCCGCCAGGCGCCAGGAACGCAACCAGCGCCAGCAACGGCACGATCATCAGGTCTTCGAGCAACAGGATCGAGACGATGCGCTGGCCCTTGGGTGTGGCGATCTCGCCGCGTTCCTCGAGCAGTTGCATGACGATTGCGGTCGAGGTCAGCACGAAGCCGGCGCCGGCGACGAAGGACTGCGCGATCGGAAAGCCTCCGGCCAGGCCGACCCCGGTCAAGAGCACGGCGCAGACGCCGACCTGCAGCGCGCCGAGGCCGAAGATCTCGCGCCGCAAGCCCCAGAGCCGCGACGGCTGCATTTCGAGGCCGATGATGAACAGGAACATGACGACGCCTAGCTCGGCGACGTGCAGGATGGCCTCCGATTCTGCAAAGACGCCAAGGCCGAACGGGCCGATGACCACGCCGGCAGCGAGATAGCCCAGGATGGAGCCCAGCCCCATTCGCTTGAAGATCGGCACGGCAACCACGCCGGCGGCGAGCAGCGCCACAACCTGTACGAGATCGCTGCCCGATCCTTCTGCCGCCATGCTCGTCACCTTGTTAGCTTGATGGGGTGGACGGCCCCCGACCCAGCGGCATCGCAATGTGCCAAGATGGCGTTGTCAAAGGACCATCAGAGGGAAGGAACCGTCCGCATGCAAGTTATCACGATCGGATTGGATATCGCCAAGAACGTCTTTCAAGTTCACGGCGTCGATAATGCAGGAAACGCGGTGCTCCGTCGAAAAGTTCGGCGCGATCAGCTTATTCCGTTGCTTCGCGATATGCAGCCGTGCCTCATCGGCATGGAGGCCTGCGCGACGGCGCACCATTGGGCGCGGGAGCTGATTGCACTCGGGCATGTGGTCAAGTTGATGCCGCCGGCTTACGTAAAGGCCTACGTCAAGCGCAACAAGAACGATGCGGCCGACGCGGAAGCGATCTGCGAGGCGGTGACGCGACCGACAATGCGGTTCGTGGCTGTCAAATCGGCGGATGCCCAGAGCATTCTGATGCTTCATCGGGCTCGCCACCTCTTGGTTCGGCAGCGCACAGCGCAAATCAGCGCGATGCGGGCGCATCTGGCCGAGTATGGCGTCGTCGCACCGAAGGGCCGGGCCCATGTCCGTGGTCTAATCGAAGCTCTTGACAAGGGCGATGGGCCGCTCCCCGCGATGGCGCGACAGGTTCTTATCCTCCTCGCCCGAACGATCGAAGGGCTTGGCGCACAAATCCGGAAGATCGAGATCGAGCTTCTGGCGTGGTATCGCACGAACCAGGTCTGCCGGCGGCTTTCAACCATTCCCGGAATCGGCTTCATCACGGCGACCGCCCTCGCTGCCACCGTCGTCGACGCAAAAGTCTTCCGCTCCGGTCGTCAATTCGCTGCTTGGCTCGGCCTTGTTCCAAAACAACATTCCTCCGGTGGCAAAGACAGAATGGGAGGAATCTCGAAGATGGGAGATCGCTATTTACGGCATCTCCTCGTCGTCGGCGCCACGGCGGTCATCCGATACACGCGGCGAAAAGCGACGACCGTCAGTACCTGGGCGAACCAGTTGCTCGAGCGTAAGCCGGCACGGCTGGTCACAGTCGCTGTCGCCAACAAGGTAGCGCGGATCGCCTGGGCGGTGATGGCGCGTGAGGAAAACTACCGCGCGACGCCGTCAATGGCTCGAGGGTAACGACGGTCGCGCGAAATGACATCCAGTTTGGGCAGGAGAGAACGACATCAGTGATGCAGATCCGGTCAAGCCGGGGATCGGGAGAACCTGAGTGATTCAACGCGCATCGCAGCGCGGCAGCTTGATGAGGGCCCGATCCACCGACACCATCATGGCCAGCGGCCTGAGGCCGCACAAAAACAGGCCGAACACATGAATGAACCTGACCGCTTCAGTATTGCCATTGTCAGAATCTTCTTGCTCAACGGGGGCCGTCCACACATGAATCACTCCTTGCATGCCGCGGGAGCGTGAAGCAAGGGCAGGGGCTCGGTAGCGCCAGAACAATGCAGAATCCGCGGCGCCGCTGTATTGCCGGGCGTTACACAAGTTTATGCAATCGTCTCGTTGCGTATTGCCAGAATCAGCGGCTAAGGGACCTGCGGCTTCGGCCGTTGGAGGCAGCGACGATCAGGTTGTTGCTTTTTTGAGGAGATGACTGACATGAAGAAGTTTTTGCTCGTCGTCGTTGGTGTTGCGGCGCTTGCGGGCTCGGCCTGCTCGGAGGGACCCGAATGCACGCAGGAGATGGCCACCAAGAAGGCGCAGGACATGGCCGCAGCGCTTCAGGAAGCGATCACCAAGGATCCGACCAAGGCAGCCGACCTTACGGCCAAGGTGCAGGCCGTGACCACGAAATACCAGGGCGCCACGACGCTCGATGAAGCCTGCAAGGCCTATGACGAAGTGACTGCCGCCATCAAGGGTTGAGCGCAGCTCTCTGGAACTGAAGAAGGCGGTAGTCGACGGCTGCCGCCTTTATTGTGCCTCGTCGACTTGGGTCAGTTCTTCGCGATCGAACCCACTTCGATCGCATCGACCCGCTTCAGGCTCATGCCGATGACCGGGACCAGTTGCTTGTTGACGCGTACCGCCACCGTCACGGTCATCGAGTTGTCGCCGGGGATACGGGCCTGCATGACGCCATTCAACTGATTGCGGTTGATGGTGAAGACGACCTTCTGCGGATCGACGACGTTGCCGCCGATGATGTCGAGCCCGTTCCCGGACGAGCCGCCCATGAAGTTGCCCTTGTAGCCTTCGCGGCCCCTGCGCTCGACGGTCGCCGACATCTTTTGGGTGAAGACGCCGACCCGACAGTCGCCGTCGAGCGTCATGCCGACCTTGCCGTCAGGCGTCGAGCCGTTGAAATTGCAGGTGAATTTGGTGCCCTTGTACTTGCCGGCGATGATCTCGCCCGGGCCGACCCATTTGCCTTCGACCGAGCGGAAAAACTGCTTGTCCGGCTCTGCCCCGAAAGCCTTTCCGGCTATGCCGAGTGGCGCGGCGAGCGCAACCATCGCGGGCAGGATGCAAGACAAGATTACGCTTTTCATGGACGACACCCGGCACGACAGAGTCTGTTCTTGGAACAGAAACGACCATGAAGAAGATTGGTTAATGCTTCGTCACTGTCGACGGTTTTCGCATTTACCCTATGGCTCTACCTGACTGTCCCTTCGCGACGCAAATGAAGTGAGCGCCGAAACGAAATCGCCAAGCCCAGGTCGTTTCGCCGCGATGAACGGCAGCGGACGCGCCGTCTCCATTGCCGCGATGCCGATGCGCGCCGTCATCATGCCGTTGACGACACCTTCGCCAAGCTTTGCCGAGAGTTTTGCTGCAAGCCCGTGGCCGACGATCTGCTGCACGAAACTGTCGCCGACGGCGATCGATCCCGTGACCGCGAGATGGGCCAGAACGCCGCGCGCCAGCCGAAAGAAGCCGAGCGTGCCAGGGCGGCCGCCATAGAGTTCGGACAGGCGCCGTATCAATCGCCCCGCCTCGAACACGACATAGGCGACATCGACGAGGGCGCGGGGGCTGACAGCCGTCACAAGCGACACGCGCTTGGCGGCTTCGAGGATCATCACCTTGGCGCGGGCGTCGAGCGGCGCCAAAATCTCGGTCTCGGCGAGCCGCACCAGATTGCCGCCGTCGATGATTTCGCCGCGCAATTCGGCAAGCGAGCGACGGCCGGCCGCGGTCTCGGGCTTCGCTGCCACAAAGGCCGAGAGTTCGTCGACCAAAGCGCGCGCAGCCTTGGGGTCGTCGCGCGCGACGGCGTCGAGGGCGCGCTTCTGCAGCTTCTCAACCTCGGCGAGACGCGCGATGGCCATGAATTCGCGAATAAGGATCACGAGCAGCGACAGAAGCGCGATAGCCGCCGTGCCGGCCGCCAGCCATCCAAGCCATTCAGCGCGTGCGAACAAGTCACGGATGAGGCGGTCGGTCCACAAGCCGACCGCGAGCGAGACCAGCACGCCGAAGGCACCGAAGAACAGGCGAGCGAGCAGGGACCGTTTTCTTGGCCCAGTTGCCGGCGGTGGCGCGGCCTGCTGGATATCGGGCTCGTCGAACACGTCGGTTTCGGAAGGAATGACCACCGCGACATCCGGCCTGGCGGTGCGCGGCCTGCGTGCCGGCTGCTCCTCGGCGCGATGCTTCTGCGGCGGCGCCTGTGTTGGTGCTGCCTCGGGCTCGATACGGAAGGCCGCGGGTTTGCGGGGCGCGGTCATGCCAGATGATCTCCGATCAGAAACTGCAGCGCGCGGTCGAGACGGATATGCGGCAGCGAAAGCGTCGCGCCTTCGGCCGTACGTTCCAGCTTTGGCGGCCGAAAGCGCACGAAGCGAATCGCTGGTTCGTTGCTTTCGGCATGCGGTCCGGAGAGGTCGAACACCGTGTCGACTTTCTCCGGCAAATCGCCTGGAAATATGGCGGTTTCGGTCTTCCCGTCGAATATCTCGCCGTTGATTTTTTCCCCTTTCAGCGGCGTGCCGATGATTACCGGGAGTGTTTCGCGCCCCTGCTTGACCGTTCCTTCTCCGGTCGAGCGTATCGCCGCCATGGCGGCTACGTCGACTTCAGCGCCGCTGAAATTCGCGCGCGCCACCGCCCGGTCGGCCAAACGGCGCACGATCGCCTGCAGCCGGTCATGGCTTTCGTGATGCAGGTGGTCGGCCTTGGTCGCCGCCACCAGGATGCGGTCGATGCGCCTTGAAAACAGGTCGGTGACGAAGTTGCCCCGGCCAGGCCGGAAACAGGACAGGATTTCGGTAACCGCGCGTTCGAGGTCAGCCATCGCGGCGGGACCGGCATTCAGCGCCTGCAGGGCGTCGATCAGCACGATCTGTCGGTCGAGGCGGGTGATGTGCTCGCGAAAGAACGGCTTTACGACATGCGTCTTGTAAGCCTCGTAGCGACGCTCCATCATCGCCAGCAGCGATCCGGAACGCGGCCGCCGATCGGACAGCTTCATCAGCGGCGCGAAGGTGAGCGCCGGCGAGCCTTCCAAATCGCCGGGCATCAGGAAACGGCCGGGCGGAAGCGTCGACAGCGCACGCTCGTCGAGCTTGCAGGCCTTGAGGTAAGCGGCGAAGCTCTCCGCAAGCCGGCGCGCTGTCATCTCGTCGGCATCGGCGTCGGGGTCGATCGTCGAGGCCAGCTCGCGCCAGGCCTGCGAAAGGTCGGCGCGGACCGGAAGGGTGGCCAGTTCCACCGCCTCACGCGAAAACTCGGCGAAGGATTTGCCGAGCAGCGGCAGATCGAGCAGCCACTCGCCGGGATAGTCGACGATATCGAGCGACAATTTTCCGGCCGAAAACAGGCGATTCCAGCCGGAGGCCGACTCATACTCGATGGTGAGCCTGAGTTCGGAGATGGCGCGCGTCGAGGCCGGCCAGACGCGATCTTTGACGAGAGCCGCGACATGGTCCTCGTATTGGAAGCGGGGAACGGCATCGTCCGGCTGTTGCTCGAGGAAGGCGCGGGCGATGCGGCCCGACTTCTGTGCCTCGAACAGCGGCAGCCGTCCGCCATGGATGAGGTTGTGGACCAGCGCGGAGATGAACACGGTTTTGCCGGCACGGGAAAGCCCGGTGACGCCCAGGCGCAGCGAGGGAGAGAAGAGCCCCGCGGCACGGCCCGACAGCGTGTCGAGCGCAATTTTCGCCTCGTCGGCAAGAGTGGTCAGCGATGATGCCAAAAACAGATCCCTGGACTTGGAGCGGCCAGGATCGCAGATACGCTCCAAGTATTTGTTTTCACGCAATTGCGGGTGGAAAACCGCTGCGCAGTTTTCCTGGAATTTGCCATAGTCAGGCCCCGATATAGGCGCTGGAGCCGTCGTTTGGAATGGCCTCAGAGATCGGCAGGCGTCAGAAAGGCTTCGAGAAAGCCGCTGCCCCGGTCTGCTTCGGCGAGATTGCCTGGAAAGCGCACCACGGCCAAGCCGGAGGTAGGAAAACCGTAGTTGAGCAGCCCGCGCGCGGCCTCCTCGCCGTCGCCCGAAACCGCGATGGCGAGGTCTTCCGTCATCGGGTTGTGTCCGATCACCAGAAGCGAGCCGGCGCTCCCGTTCTTGCGGATGATGTCGAGATAGCCAGCCGCGTCCTCGCTGTAGAGCGTGTCGAAGAACAGCACCCGGCCGAGGTCGGTCCGGCCCGCAAGTCCTTCTAGCGTCTGCCTGGCCCGCTTGGCATTGGAGCAAAGCGTGACATCGGGCACGTAGTTGCGGGTGCGCATGGCGTCGCCCATCGCCTCGGCATCGGCGATACCGGATTCGTCGAGCGGACGGTCGAAGTCGCGCACCCCGGGCAGCGCCCAACCGGCCTTTGCATGCCTAAACAGATAAAGTCTGCTCAACCGGACCCCCATCATGCGCATGGGCAAGCGTTTCGCGATTAGTCACCAGAAAGTCGCCGCGCACAATGGCCGGCACCCCCCAACCACAACGAATCATGGATGAATTCGCCGCCGGTCATTCAACAAAGGGCGTAGCGCCGTTCAGACTAACAAATGCGTGAAACTGTCGCCGAATGCGCTTGTGCAGGGACTTGTCCGCGAATATATAGGCGCCACATTTGGGGTTGTTGGGTGAGTCGAATGAGCGATATCGTTACCGCCGATTACGTACCCTCCGAAGACGAACCGTTCATGAACGAACGGCAAAAATCGTACTTCCGCCAAAAGCTTATAACCTGGAAGAACGACATTCTCCGCGAAGCCCGCGAAACTCTCGAAATCCTGCAGCAGGAAAACGCCAACCATCCCGATCTGGCCGATCGCGCCTCGTCCGAAACCGACCGCGCCATCGAACTGCGTGCCCGTGATCGCCAGCGCAAGCTGATCTCCAAAATCGATTCCGCGCTGCAGCGCATCGACGAAGGCACTTACGGCTATTGCGAGGAGACGGGCGAGCCGATCGCGCTGAAGCGGCTCGACGCCCGCCCGATCGCAACGCTGTCGATCGAGGCGCAGGAGCGGCACGAGCGCCGCGAGAAGGTCTATCGCGACGACTGATACGCGCCGGACAGGCATGGACTGAAGAATGGCCGGAGATTCCCGGCCATTTTTTGTTTTAGGTGCAAAGAGGCGGTTTGCCTGTAGCGCCGAGAACCGCTGGCCGTTCAGCGCTTGTGACTGGCAAGCTCGCCGAGCAGCTTGGTCATCTCGTCGTCGAGCGACGGCTTGGCCGCTGGCGGCTTGTTGCTTGCCGGCTTGGGGTGCGACTCCTCCAGCGACGCCTCCAGGTCGTGCATCAGCGTATCGTCGATCGAATCGTTGGAGGGCGGCGGCGGAGCATGCCGGGCGCTGCCGTTCGAGCCATAGGCGGGAAGGGGCATGACTTTCGCGCTTGGCAGGCTTGGCGCCGCCGGCCCGGACGCAGGGCTGGCAGAGCGGGGACGCGCAGGCTCCGCACCTGGAGCCGGGGTCGTTGTCGGTGGCTGCCTCGCTGGCGCCGGCGCCGGCTGAGGGGCGCGTGGACGTTGCGCGGCCGTCTGCTGTTGCCCGCCATCGGCGGTCAGCGCCGGGCGGCGCGGCGCGGCCAGCCTTATGTCGCGCTCCACGACGACATCCGTCGGCCCGCCGATCAGGATCAGGTGTTCGATGTCGTCGCGTCGTACCAGCACCAAGCGGCGGTGGCTGTCGACGGCGGTGGCGTCCATGACGGCGAGGCGCGTCTTGCGGTTCCTGCCACCGGCGACGAAAGTACCAAAAGTGAGGTTGCGAACGACTTTTATGACGAGCAGGACGACGATAAGCAGGATGAGCGCTGCAAACGTCCACAGGATTGCAGCGACATAACCCGGACCCGCCACGCTATCCAGCCACTGCAGCATCGGTGCACCCAATCGCCTCTTGAAGTGACGCGACAGTAGACCTTTGGGACTAGCCGCCGCAAGTTGGCATCACGCTTCGTGAACAGTTTGAGACACGAATTCGTGGCCCTTGCCCATTTTTATCTGACATTTGCCGGCGGGGCCTTTTCCGCTACAGGAGAATATGATTCAACCGGCCGTCCGCGGGTGTCGGGCATCGGAATCACGAGCAGGGGGCACATGGCCAAGGAAACGCGCGGCGATTTCTATCCGGTACCAATCGTCGACCAGAACACGCGTCCGGGTGCTGTCGCCAGGCTCATTGTCTTCATCGTCGTCCTGACCGGTGCGGCCATCGTCTTCGGACTTTTCCGCGAGCGTCTGGGCGACCCCTTCCTGCTCGGGATGCTCGGTGTGCTCGCCATGATCGGCGTCGGCTTCCTGTTCGCCACGGCCATCGGCTTCGTGCAGATCGCGCCACGCTCGACCAGCGACGAACTGTCGAAGGCCTTCGTGGATTCGATGTCACAGGGACTTCTGGTCACCGACACCAAGGGCCGCGTCATCTATGCAAACCGGGCCTATGCCGACATGACGGGGGCGGCATCGGCGACCGACCTGAAGACCGTAGAGGGCCTGCTCTCGGATGTTCCCGAGGCCTCGATGACCATCTACCGGCTCGCTTCCGGCCTGCGCGACGGCCAGTCCGGCGATGGTGAGTTCCGGCTGGCGCAATCCATCAAGCCGGGCGCGGAGCCCGGGGCGCGCTGGTATCGCGCCCGGGCGCGAGCCTTCAGCGTGCCCGGCCAACGCCTGCCGATGCTCGCCTGGCAGCTCGCCGACATCTCGCAGGAGCGGGCCGAGCAGGAGCGCTTCTTCCTCGATCTGCAGAAAGCCATCGATCATCTGGATCACGCGCCGGCCGGTTTCTTCTCGGCCGACCAGGAGGGTCGCGTCACCTATATCAATGCCACCCTTGCCGAATGGCTCGGCATCGACCTTGCCAGCTTCACTCCGGGAGCCATCACGCTGCCGGAAGTCGTCGCCGGCGACGGTATGGCGCTGGTCCGTTCGGTCAAGGCCGATCCCGGCACGACGCGCAATGCCGTCATCGACCTCGACCTGACGACGATGAGCGGTCAAGCCTTGCCGGTCCGCTTCATGCACCGCGTTTCGGCGAGCCGCGAGGGCGTCAACGGCCCGACCCGCACCATCGTGCTCAACCGCACCCAGGGCGAAGACGCATCCGCGGACCTGCGCGCATCGGAAGTCCGCTTCACCCGCTTCTTCAATTCGACGCCGATGGCAATTGCCGGCGTCGATGCCAGCGGCCGCATCCTGCGTACCAACGCGCCGTTCCTGTCACTGTTCTCCTCCGTCGTCGACCGCGATGCCGTCGACCGCCGGGTGCGGCTGGACACTGTCGTCCACGAACGCGACCGCCCCGCTTTCGCCGTCGCCTTCGAGAAGGCGCGCCAGCGCCAAGCCGACATAGACCCGATCGATACCGTGCTGCCGGGCAACGAGAACAGGCACGTGCGCTTCTACGTCAACGCCGTCGCCGACGGTACCGGCGGCGAGGGGGCGGAGGAATCGGCCATCGTCTATGCCGTCGAGACGACCGAGCAGAAGGCGCTCGAAGGCCAGATGGCGCAGAGCCAGAAGATGCAGGCGGTCGGCCAGCTCGCCGGCGGCATCGCGCACGATTTCAACAATGTGCTCACCGCCATCATCATGGCATCCGATCTTCTGCTCACCAACCACCGGCCGTCGGATCCGTCCTTCCCCGACATCATGAACATCAAGCAGAACGCCAACCGCGCGGCATCGCTGGTCAGGCAATTGCTCGCCTTCTCGCGCAAGCAGACGCTGCGGCCGGAAGTGCTCAACCTGACCGATGTTCTGGCGGACCTGCGGATGCTGCTTGCGCGCCTCGTGGGCAATGACATAAAGCTCAAGATCGACCACGGCCGGGACCTGTGGCCAATCAAGGTTGATATCGGCCAGTTCGAGCAGGTGGTGGTCAACCTCGCCGTCAACGCGCGCGACGCCATGCCTGGCGGGGGCGACCTGACGGTGCGCACCCGCAACGTCATGAGCGACGAATGCAAGTCCTTCCCCTATCGCGAGCTCACGCCGGCCGACTATGTGCTGGTTGAGGTCGAGGATACCGGCAGCGGCATTGCGCCCGAAGTGCTGAAGAAGATCTTCGAACCGTTCTTCACCACCAAGGAGGTCGGCAAAGGCACAGGCCTCGGCCTCTCGATGGTGTACGGCATCATCAAGCAGACCGGCGGCTTCATCTATTGCGATTCCGAGGTCGGCAAGGGTTCGGTCTTCCGGATATTCCTGCCGCGTCATGTCGCCGAGGTGAAGAAGGCGAGCGAGTCCGGCGAGGCTGCGGCCGCGGCGGCGCCGGCAAAGCCGCCCGAGGCGGCCAGGGATCTGTCCGGCTCGGCCACCGTGCTTCTGGTGGAGGATGAGGACGCGGTGCGCATGGGGGGTGTGCGGGCGCTGACCTCGCGCGGCTACACCGTCCACGAAGCGTCCTCCGGAGTCGAGGCCCTGGAAGTGTTCGAAGCCCTTGGCGGCAAGGTCGACATCGTCGTCTCCGACGTGGTGATGCCCGAAATGGACGGGCCGACGCTGCTCGGCGAATTGCGCAAGCGGCAGCACGACATCAAATTCGTCTTCGTTTCAGGCTATGCCGAGGACGCCTTCGCCAAGAACCTGCCGGCCGACGCGCATTTCGGCTTCCTGCCGAAACCGTTCTCGCTGAAGCAACTGGCGACGATCGTCAAGGAAGTGCTGGAATCCTGACAAGTTGCTTGCGTTGCGCGAGACTGTCATGATGGTAAATGGGACCAATCATGGGGGTGGTAGCGCGTGACGCCGCACAACGACGCGGAGAGGGGGGATTTCGCCGAGACGGTGCTTCTGCCCGGCGATCCCGAGCGCGCGCAGTGGATGGCCGAAACCTTCCTGGAAAGGCCGCGCTGCGTCAATCGCCGCCGCGGCGCTCTCGGTTTCACCGGCCGGTTCCGCGGCAAGGCGGTCAGCATCCAGTCGACCGGGATCGGCGGTTCGTCCTTCCTGATCTACGCCCACGAGCTGCTGGACTATCACGGCGTGAAGACGCTGATCCGCACCGGCACGTGCGGTGCCCTTGCCGAAGCCGTGGCGCTGCGGGGCGTCGTCATTTCGGGCGCCGTCCGCGCCGAAGGCCCGATCAGCGGAGACGTGTTCGGGCTTTACGAGCCGGCGGGGCCGGATCCGGCGCTGCATGCGCTGGCGGTACGGCGCGCTGCCGATCTCGGCATCACCTGCAGCGCGGGGCTGACGGTGTGCAGCGACATATTCTATCACCCGCAAGGCCGCGACCGATTTGACGAAGCACGCACTCTGGGCGCGCTGGCGGTCGATATGGAAACCAGCGCGCTCTACCGTATCTCGGCACAGTTTGGCGCGCGCGCCCTGTCGCTGCTGACGGTGGTCGACCATGTCGTCACCGGCGAGCAGACCGAGTATTCCGAACGCCAGGCACTGTTCACCGACATGACGCGGCTGGCACTCGAAGTGGCGGCGGAAAGCTAGCGGTTGAGCGTTTGATGAAGCGCTGACCCCTCGGACGAGCGCTGCGCAAACGACTTCAGCTATCTCTTGGTGCAGGTCGAGGCGGTGAAGGCGCCGTCGGGCTGCTTCATGATGATGTCGAAGGACGGGCCGGCCGGGTCATCGAGCGTCGCCTGCGTCAAGGAAATCGAGTTGCCGCCGCTGGTGTAGCCGCCGAGCGGACCGAGCCAGCTGATCTCGCCGTTGGGGTTAATCTGGTAATTGTAAGCCTGCGGTGCGCCGCCGAAGCTGACCGGGCCGCTGTAGAGATCGCCCTTGATGGTGATGTCGCCGAGGTTGAGGAACATGCCGAGCAGGTAGACTTCGCAATGGTAAACGCCGTCCGGCATCTTGCCTTCGGCGAAGCCGGCGCGGGCGCCGCTCGCGGCAGACAAGAAAAACAGGAAGCTCAGGACAATTCGCAGGATCATGACGTCGCTCGTTTGCGCGGCGACCTTGCCCTATTTTGCGGTTGCATCGCAACCGCCGCCGAGTTCCGCTGCTGCAGCCCGGATCCATATTTGGCAAGCCGAGTCACTGGGTGAAATCCAGGCAGTCCTGCGCAAAGTTTCGTCAGTATCTGGGTGCGACCGGGTTCTCCGCTGCTTGGCGGTTTAGCGGTAACCAATTGAAAATATGGATTATCCTGGCATCCAAGCGGCGGCCCGCGGTTTGGCATGTCGATTGCAAGGCTTATTGCGCATTGGTCTTGTCGCCCAATGACGCGGCGATCCGTAAGGACCGATCGGCGGCCGCAAGTGGCAGACCGACACAAGCGTTGCCTTCGAGGGGAAGGCGCCCGGCCGGAGCACGGCGAACGACCGCACCCGGCCGGGCATCAATTTGCAGACAGACGAAAATCGTCCCGGCCGCGCGAGAGGGCAAACTCTGGCGCGTCGAGGGCCGCGTGCTAGTCTTTTCCCGGCCTTGGTGAGTCGGCCGCTTTCCGTACCAGTCGCGAATGAGGGGGAGCGCGTGCGCTCAGCCGGCAAGCTCCACGCAAGCAAGCCTGCCTAGCCTTCCAAAACAGTGATTGTCGGTCAATGCGTCCAACCACGACTTGCCAGGGGACGGCGATGGAACGTTTTGTCGAGGACTATCAGAAGCGACGCCTCACCGAACGCGTCGACATCATGACGGCGATCAGCATCCTGATGTCGCAAGGCTACGAAGAGCATGAACTGATCGGGGAAATGACCAAGGTTTTTTACGTCGACCTCGACGCCTACAACGAGGTGCTCGGACGGCACTGACCCCGAAGCCAGAGCTGCGGCTCAGTCGGTGCGACGACGGTCGAACGCGCGGTTACGGCCGCGCTCTTTGGCAGCGCAAGCGCTTTGTCGGCGGCGCTGGGCACCTTGTCGAAGCTCGACCTTCGCAACCTGCGTTATAGGATCATTACCGACAATAGCAGCACAAAGCCGATCGCCATCATCAGCAGGCCCGGCCAATTCTGTGAAAGGCCGAGGAAGCGCAGGCCGCGCCGTCGGGGCTCGAGCGTTGGGCCAGGCGTTGCGAGGGGTGGCTTGGGGCGATCCGAAGCTGCAGGTGCCGGATCGCTAAGTTGCCCGCGCCAGAGGACTGCACCCGCCATATACACAACCCCGGCGACAGTAAGCACCGCCCCGATGAGGATGACAGTCATATCACCTCGCTTTCTCCGGGTCTCCCGATGCCGCGGCCCTTGGCAGCGTTCTGCTAAGCCCAGCCGCTATGAAAACCGGCCCCTGGCGAATAGGCAAAACGGTCCAGCTGCCCGGCAAGTTCCGACGGAGCTACGCAAAGTGTGTCCACCCAAGAAGGCTTCCGGTTGCGCAGTGAAGGCTCGCCGCTTCAAGTCACCCGCTTCATTAGTGCCATGGCGCCGAAGGGCGCACGCACCTTGCCTTCGGTGATGAAGTAGACGAACACGTCGCGCGGCTTCGCCGGCGCGTCGGTCTCGGAATCGACGCGCGGCAGGTCGGACGGCTGTTTGCCCTCAGCCCAGGTTTTCACGCGTGCCGCCCATTCGTCGAGAGCCCTCGGCGTGTAGCAGTCCGGATTGTCGTCGCTGCCGGTCTGCAGCCGCGCATACACGAAGTCGCCGGTGATGTCGGCAATGGCCGGATATTTGGCATGGTCGGCATAGACGATCGCGGCATTGTACTTGCGCGCCAATGCGGGGAATTCCGGCACCACGAAGCTGTCATGCCTGACTTCGACTGCGTGGCGAAGCGCGACACCATCCTGCTTTTCCGGCAGCAATTTCAGGAAAGCCTCGAAATCATCCGCATCGAATTTCTTCGTCGGCGCGAACTGCCACAGGATCGGCCCGAGCTTTTCGCCGAGCGCGGCAACGCCCGAACCGAGGAAACGCATCATCGATTCGCCAGCCTCGCCGAGCACGCGGCGGTTGGTGACGAAGCGGTTGCCCTTCAGAGAGTAGACGAAGCCATCAGGCGCCTCTTGCGCCCACTTCACGAAGGTCGGCTCCTTGAAACTGGAGTAAAAGGTGCCGTTCACTTCGATCGTCGGTACCTGGCGGCTCGCATAATGCAGTTGCTTGGCTTTGGCGAGCTTCTCCGGGTAGAAAGACGTATCCCAGGGCTCGAAGGTCCAGCCGCCCATGCCGGCGCGGATCTTTCCTTGGCTGGCCATTGTCATTCTCCCACTTTCGGATTGCGATCAGGCGGTTCTGCCGACGGGCTTCGCCATGTCGACCAGGGTCCAGCCCGGCCGATATGGATTGGGCCGGCGACCCTCCTCGCGATAGCCATAGGCGGTGTAGAGCGCGATGTTCCGCTCCATCCGCGCATTGGTGTAGAGCCGCAGCTCGGGCAAGCCCCACGACCGCGACTGCTCCTCGGCAAAGTCGAGAAGCGCAATGCCGAGCTTCCTGCCTTGGAAGGCCGGCGCGACGGCGACACTGAAGATCATGGCGTGATCGGCATGCCGCTCGAGAACGAGCAGGCCGGCCAGGTGCGAACCTTCTTCAAGCAGCCAGATCTCGCCGCGCTCGATGCGAGGCGCGTAGTCTTCCGTCACGGGAATCGGCGGCGCGCCGAGCAGCGCAGTGTAGGGCGCGTAGGCTTGCGTGGTCAGCGCGACGACGGCCGGGAGGTCCTCAGCGCTGGCGAGCCTCATGATTGGTCCATCCCAGCAGCGGCCACGGCGACCTTTCCCATCATTCGGCCGCTTCGCGTTTGCCTCCGGGGCGCCGCTCCAGAAGCTCCTTCAGAAATTGCCCGGTATAGCTGCGTTTCTCGCGCACGATCGCTTCCGGCGTGCCGGAGGCGACCAGCTCCCCGCCGCCGTCGCCGCCCTCCGGGCCGAGGTCGAGCACCCAGTCGGCGGTCTTGATGACTTCAAGATTGTGCTCGATCACCACCACCGTGTTGCCCTGGTCGACCAGCTCGTGCAGCACCTCGAGCAGCTTGGCCACGTCGTGGAAGTGCAGGCCGGTGGTCGGCTCGTCGAGAATATAGAGCGTCTTGCCGGTCGCCTTGCGCGACAGCTCCTTGGCGAGCTTGATGCGCTGCGCCTCGCCGCCCGACAGCGTCGTCGCCTGCTGGCCGATATGGATATAGCCGAGGCCGACCTGGTTCAGCGTCTCCAGCTTGTCGCGCACGGCCGGCACAGCCGAGAAGAACTCGACTCCCTCCTCGACCGTCATGTCGAGCACGTCGGCAATCGACTTGCCTTTGAACAGCACGTCCAGCGTCTCGCGGTTGTAGCGCTTGCCGTGGCAGACGTCGCAGGTGACGTAGACGTCGGGCAGGAAGTGCATCTCGATCTTGATAACGCCGTCGCCCTGGCAGGCCTCGCAGCGGCCGCCCTTGACGTTGAAGGAGAAGCGGCCCGGCTGATAGCCGCGTGCCTTCGCCTCCGGCAGCCCGGCGAACCAGTCGCGTATCGGCGTGAAGGCACCCGTGTAGGTCGCCGGGTTGGAGCGCGGCGTGCGGCCGATCGGCGACTGGTCGATGTCGATGACCTTGTCGAGAAACTCCAGCCCTTCGATGCGGTCATGCTCGGCCGGATGCTCGCGCGAGCCCATGATGCGGCGCGACGCGGCCTTGAACAGCGTCTCGATCAGAAAAGTCGACTTGCCGCCGCCGGACACGCCGGTGACCGCGGTGAAGGTGCCGAGCGGGATCTCGGCGGTCACGTTCTTCAGATTGTTGCCGCGCGCGCCGATGACCTTGATGCGCCGGTTCTTCTTGGCCTCGCGGCGCACCGCCGGCGTCGCCACTTCGAGCTCGCCCGACAGATATTTGCCGGTGATCGAGGCCGGCGTCGCCATGATCTGCTGCGGCGTCCCCTGGGCAATGATCTGGCCGCCATGGATGCCGGCCGCCGGGCCGATGTCGACGACATAGTCGGCATGCAGGATCGCGTCCTCGTCATGCTCGACGACGATCACCGTGTTGCCGATGTCGCGAAGGTGCTTCAGCGTGTCGAGCAGTCGCGCATTGTCGCGCTGGTGCAGACCGATCGATGGTTCGTCGAGCACATAGAGGACGCCCGTCAGGCCGGAGCCGATCTGCGAGGCGAGGCGGATGCGCTGGCTTTCGCCGCCGGATAGCGTGCCGGAATTGCGCGACAGCGTCAGGTAATCGAGGCCGACATCGTTGAGGAAGCGCAGCCGCTCGCGGATTTCCTTCAGCACCCGCACCGCGATCTCGTTCTGCTTCTCGCTGAGCTGCGCCGGCAGGTCGGTGAACCACTGGTCGGCCTTGCGGATCGACTGCTCAGTGACTTCGCCAATATGCTTTCCGGCGATCTTCACCGCGAGCGCTTCCGGCTTCAACCTGTAGCCGTTGCAGGCGGGGCAGGGCGTGGCCGACATGAAGCGCTCGATTTCTTCGCGCATCCAGGCGGATTCCGTTTCCTTCCAGCGCCGTTCGAGATTGGGGATGACGCCCTCGAAGGTCTTCGTCGTCTTGTAGGAACGCAACCCGTCGTCATACTGGAAGGTGACTTCCCGCTCCCCCGTGCCTTGCAGCACGGCCTGCTTCGCCGCCGCGCTCAGATCCTTGAACTTGTCGCCGAGCTTGAAGCCGTAGACTTTGCCGAGCGCCTCCAGCGTCTGCACGTAGTAGGGCGAGGTGGACTTCGCCCACGGGCTGATCGCGCCGTCGCGCAGCGAGACATTCTCGTCCGGCACGACGAGATTGGCATCGATGGCGCGCTGGCTGCCCAACCCATCACAAGTCGGGCAGGCGCCGAACGGATTGTTGAACGAGAACAGCCTGGGCTCGATTTCCGGAATGGTGAAGCCGGACACCGGGCAGGCGAATTTTTCCGAGAACATGAGGCGCTCATGCGTCTCGTTCTTCGACTTGTTGACCGAGTCCTCGCCGGTCTGGCTGGCGTCGAGCGGCCGGTCGGCGAACTCGGCCACGGCCAGTCCCTCGGCGAGCTTCAGCGCGGTCTCCATCGAATCCGCAAGCCGCGTCGCGAGATCGCCGCGCACGACGATGCGGTCTACGACGACGTCGATGTCGTGCTTGTATTTCTTGTCCAGCGCCGGCACGTCGGCGATCTCGTAGAAGACGCCGTCGACCTTGACGCGTTGGAAACCCTTCTTCTGCAGTTCCAGCAGTTCCTTGCGGTACTCGCCCTTGCGGCCGCGCACGATCGGCGCCAGCAGGTAGAGGCGCGTGCCTTCCTCCAGCGCCAGCACGCGATCGACCATCTGGCTTACCGTCTGGCTCTCGATAGGCAGGCCGGTGGCCGGCGAGTAGGGAACGCCGACGCGCGCGAACAGCAAGCGCATATAGTCGTAGATCTCGGTGACGGTGCCGACCGTCGAGCGCGGGTTGCGGGAGGTCGTCTTCTGCTCGATCGAGATCGCGGGCGACAGGCCGTCGATCTGGTCGACGTCCGGCTTCTGCATCATTTCCAGGAACTGGCGGGCATAGGCCGACAGGCTTTCGACGTAACGGCGCTGGCCCTCGGCATAGATGGTGTCGAAGGCAAGCGACGACTTGCCGGACCCCGACAGGCCGGTCATGACGATCAGGCTGTCGCGCGGCAGGTCGAGATCCACATTCTTGAGATTGTGTTCGCGCGCCCCGCGAATGGATAGGTATTTATGGTCGGCCATCGCCGGTCGCCGCCTCAGGTCTGGAATTTGCTGGATTGGCGGGTTCGTCCCGGCCATCCCTTATGTAGGTCGTTTCGCTGCAACTTCGAGTGACGCCCAAAAGGGGGGTTTAACCGTCTTTCGCGCGAGCCGGCAAGCGGAAAGAACAAAGGCCGAACAGGCTCCTGACAAAGGCTGTGGAAACGCCCAGTCGCCAAGAGCAGCCTGGCCGCGTTCGACTTACCTGGACGTAAGCTTCAGGCGATCACATTTTTCGGTAACCGGCTATTCAACGGTTGACGTCGCCGACCCAGGGGAGCAGTGTCGAGACGTCAACGAAGCCGGCCGTCTTTCGATGGCCTCGCCACCCAAAGGTGGCTTGCGAGACGCCGCAGGCGATAGCGATTTGTGCTTCAACGACATTGTCGCAACGGACCCAGGAGCGGAGCATGACGCCACCGGACAGTCCCTTGAGGCTCCACGCGTGGATGGAGCCACGGCGGGCATAAGTGCCAGGGTGGGCGTGAGCGCCAACCCGACAAACCGTGACTTGCCGATCCTCTTACAATCAGAGACCATAGTCGGATCGTCGGCTGAACGCCGCGTTGCATCCGAAGCAGAACGCCGGCAGTACACTCCCGGCAAATATTGGATTTCAGATCCATGAAAGCCCCGTCCACCTGCGGAAGCAGTGGCGGGGCTTGCAGTTTGGGTCACCTCACGTCCTCGTCCTTGGGCGCAGCTCCGCGAAGCGGAGCGAAGCCCCAACGATCTAACCCGTGATCTTAGCCGAGGAATGCAACGGAGCAGAATTCTGCATCGGTTCGGGCGGCATGGATCCTCGGGTCTGCGCGCGTCGTTTCGCTCATCGCGTCGCCCGCCGATGACGAACTGAAAAGCGCTTGCGTCAATCGCCGACGCCGGAATCAATGGTTGGGCGGCCTGATGTCGCCCGCGCCCATGTCGATGGTTATGCTGCCGGAAATCCTGACATCGGTATCGCCGATCTTGAAAGTCCCGCCGCTGCCGGCGGGCAGGGCGTCGTCCGGCTCCGGCTCTGCAACCGGCTTGGCGATGCGGTAGTCGCCGCTGACGCCGGGCAGCTTTTGCGTCGTACTTTCATCCGCGAAGGCTGCGGTGCCGGCCATCATCGCGCCTGCGAGCGCGGCAGCCGCAATCAGGGGACTTCTCGACGATCGGATCATGCGCGGACTATAGGGGCGCGCCGCAGGGGAGGCCAGACTGGCGGCGATCAAATCGCCGCGCGCTCACCATCACGCGGCCTTCTTACGGGTATCATAGACATGGTCGACGAGGCCCCAGGTTTTGGCCTCCTCGGCCGTCATGAAATAGTCGCGGTCGAGCGTGCGTTCGACCTCTTCGTAAGTGCGCCCGCAATGCCGGGCATAGAGTTCCGTCATGTGGCGTTTGGTGCGCAGGATGTCCTCGGCATGGCGCTGGATGTCGGAGGCCTGGCCCTGGAAGCCGCCCAGCGGCTGATGCAGCACGATCCTGGTGTTGGGCAGCGCAATGCGCCGTCCGGGTGCGCCCGCCATCAGCAGGAAGGACGCCATCGACGCGGCGAAGCCCATGCAGACCGTCGACACCGGGCAAGAGATGTACTGCATCGTGTCGTAGATGGCGAAGCCGCTGGTCACCACGCCGCCCGGCGAGTTGATGTAGATCGAGATCTCCTTGTCGGGATTGTCGGATTCCAGCGACAAAAGTTGGGCGCAGACCAGCGCCGACACGCCGTCATTGATCTCGCCGTTGATGAAGACAATGCGCTCGCGCAGCAGCCGCGAGAAGATGTCGAAGGCGCGTTCGCCGCGGGTCGACTGCTCGATAACCATCGGCACCAGATTGGCAAGGGCGCTCATGGCCAAGTCTCCTTGTGGTCAAGCTGCGCGCAGCATCATGCAGGGCGCATTGGCGGCGATCGGGTTCTTGCGTGCGTCGAGCGACAGCCCGCAGCCGGCACCAGCGATGGCGACGGCAGCATGCGCCGCCGGCACGAAGCCGTCATGAAGGATGCGCAGATGGGTGCCGCCGGAAACCGTCCGCTCGAGCGTGAAGGTGACGACGCTATCGAAGGCGGGCAGTTGGTTGTCATCTTCGGCGCTCGACCGCTCACGCCAGGAATAGCGCAGCAGCTTGCCTGGCTCGATATTGAGCACTTCGCATTCGATCGGCGTGTCCGGTCCCACGAACGCGAAGCGTTTGCCGGCCTGCGGCAGGATGTCGTTCGGCATCATCCAGGCGGCGAGCAGTTCCGGCTCGGTCAGCGCGCGCCAGACTTTTTCCGGCGGCTCGGCGAGTTCGCATTCGAAGTTGAGCGGCGCGGGGGCGGCTTGTGGATTTTTTGTCGCCATCATTGGTCCATTCCCTTCAGAACCGTCTTCAGTTTCTCGATACGCTCCGGCCAGAAGGCGCGGTAGCGCTCGATCCAGCCGATCAGCGGATCGAGCCCTTGCGCATCGGCGCGGTAGTAAGCGTTGCGGCCGGCGCGCCGCTCGACGACGAGGCCGGCGCTGCGCAAGACGGCAAGATGCTGTGAGACGGCCGGCTGCGATACGCTCATGCCGGCGCGCAGTTCGGACACCGTCATCTCGCCTGCCGCGAGCCGTTCATAGACGGCGCGCCGCGTCGGATCGGCAAGCGCCCGGAAAATTTCTGCTTCGATCATCGTCAAAGCATAAGTCGATACTTATCGATTTGGCAAGCGGTGTTTTAGGATGCCCAGTGCCTTACCGGTTCAGCGGCTCCGTCGAAGCTGGCCTCGAAGATCGACGACGCGAGCACGGCGTGGACGTGAAGCACGCCGGAGCCGATGTTGCGAAAGCCGTGCTCGCGGTGTGCCGGAATGATCAGGGACTGTCCGGCGGCCAGCACCGCACGTCGATCATCGATCCACATCTCGGCTTCGCCGGCGATTACCGTCAGCACTTCCTCCACGCGATGCGAATGCGTCGGCGCGCCGGCGCCTGGATCGGCCCATTGCTCGAAAATGCAAAGCTCGGCCGCGCCATTGGCGGCGGCAATATGCATCCGCGTTTCCACTCCGGCCCGCCACAGTTCGCGTGGCTGATCGCTATGCGTGACGATGTTCATTCGGACGCCTCCCCTTTTGCGCTGCGGGCCGAGACACTACCTGTTGCTGACATTCCTTGACAGATGCAGAGGTCAAGTCTAGAACGAAAAGAGAACAAAAACCTTGTGGGAAAAGCCAGCCTTTGCAGGCAGCGGCGGCCTGCAGGCTGTAAGGTGCAGCGACGTAAGTTTTGTTTCGGATGAGCGCGGAGAAGTACGATGGCGGGTAGCGTCAACAAAGTCATTCTGGTCGGCAATCTCGGAGCGGATCCTGAAATCCGCCGCCTGAATTCGGGCGAGCCGGTCGTCAACATCCGCATCGCGACTTCGGAAAGCTGGCGCGACAAGAACTCCGGCGAGCGCAAGGAAAAGACCGAGTGGCACAATGTCGTCATCTTCAACGACCAGCTCGCCAAGGTGGCCGAGCAGTATTTGAAGAAAGGCATGAAGGTATATGTCGAGGGCCAGTTGCAGATGCGCAAATGGCAGGACCAGACCGGCAATGACCGCTACACGACCGAGGTCGTGCTGCAGAAATTCCGCGGCGAATTGCAGATGCTCGATGCACGCGGCGAAGGCGGCGGCCAGGTCGGCAATTATGCCGGGGGCGGCGGCAACAGCCGCGGTTCCGATTTCGGCCAGTCGGACCCGAACGAAGGCTTCAGCCGCGGAGGTGGCGGCTCCAGGGGTGGTGGTGGCGGCGCGTCGCGCGAGCTGGACGACGAAATTCCGTTCTGAGCATCGCGAGTTCGCCATGAGCCTTCGAGGGAAGGCGGGCCGATCGGCGCCGCCTGGTTGCTCAGCACAGCGGCATGATAAAGTTCTATCTGCGCGCACCGATCGGCGCTAGCATCTTCATGCTGATGCCCGGGCGGAGCATGCACGCGCGCGTGTCGGTCAATGGGGCGGCGGCCTCGCAAAGGGAACCATCGTGAAAGCACGGGTCAAATGGGTGGAGGAGCGCACCTTCGTCGGCGAATCCGGCAGCGGACATAAGGTCGTGCTGGGCACGGCGCATGGGCCGGAAGGCAGGACACCGGGGCCAAGCCCGATGGAACTGGTGCTGATCGGGACAGGCGGCTGCTCGGCCTATGACGTGGTTCATATCCTCGAGAAAGGCCGGGAGGCGGTCGAGGACTGCGTGGTCGAGCTCGACGCCGACCGGGCCGAGACCGAGCCGCGCGTCTTCACCCGCATCCACATGCACTTCATCGTCAAGGGCCGCGCCCTGTCGCACGACAAGGTGAAACGGGCGATCGACCTGTCGATCGAAAAATACTGCTCGGCGACCGCTATGATGGCAAAGACTGCTTCCGTCACGCATGACTTCGAGGTCGTTGATACAGCTGCGAAATAGGCGGGGGGCAGTAGGGCTGCCGCTCAGGCTGCCATCAGCGCCCGGACGCCGTCCGCCACGAATTGCACGGCCAGCGCGGCCAGGATGACGCCCAGCAGCCGGGTCAGGATCGAGCGCCCGGTCTGTCCCAGGATGCGGTCGATGCGTTCGGCCAGCACGAACACCAGATAGGTTATGGCGAGGCAGACGAAGATGATGCCGACCAGCGCCGTCTGCGCCGCAAAACCCTCGAAATGTCCCGACAACAGCACGGTGGCCGAAATCGCGCCCGGGCCGGCGATCAGCGGGATCGCGAGCGGGAAAGCGGCGATGTTGTGGATCATGTCCTTGGTGACCGCGACGTCGCCGATCTTCTCCTTGCGGTCGTGACGGCGCTCGAACACCATTTCGAAGGCGATGAAGAACAGCAGGAAGCCGCCGGCGACGCGGAAGGCCGGCAATGTGATGCCGAATACCGAAAGGATCGAGGCGCCGGCGACGGCAAACAGCGCCATCACCAGGAAGCCGATGACCGACGCGCGTATGGAGACCTGCTGGCGCTCCGAGCGATTCATGCCGCGCGTGACGGCGAGGAACAGCGGCGCCAGCCCGGGCGGGTCGATGGTCACCAGGATGGTGACGAAGGCGTTGAACAGGTTGTCGAAGCTCGGCATCGCTGATCCCCTCCCGCCGGGCGAAGCCCAAGCCTCTGCAATTGGTAGAGGAAAGCCGGGACGCTGGAAACAGGCGCGACAGAAATGGTGCGCGAAGCTGTGAAGCTGGTGCGAAGGATCGCTTCGGCTTCTTGTTTCAAGTCGCTGCGGTCGCCGGTAATCATCGACTTTCACACACGGCAGGCCAGGAATTCGACTTCGAGGCGCCAGCTCGCGCCGCCGTCATGCGAGCGCTCGCCGAGCCAGCGGAACGAATTCTCGGTGATGCGCGAAAAGCTCCAGCGCACCGAGGAGCCGGTGTCGTCAACGCCTTTCTGGACGATCGCGTCGCCCTCAGCGCGGCCAAGCTGGCGGCTGAAATATTGGTTGCGCGGATCGCTCCAGAAGATGTGCCAGGCCTCGAGGCCTGGATCGTAGACGCGCAGCGTGGTGCCGTAGAAGGTCCACGTGCCCAGAGAGGGCGAGGAACCGGCGTCGCGGGCGGGCAAGATCCAGACGTCCTGGACTGCCTTGCCGTCAAGGACCCAGCCGAAATGCGCTTCGCCGCGCCCCTTAAGAACCGAACCGTCTTCGAGATGACGCGTGGCGTCGAATGTCCAGGCGCCGATGAAGCGGCCGTAGAGCTTCAGCTTCTCGGCCAGATCTGGATTGGGCTCGTCGCTGTGCAGGGCCTCGGCAAAGGGATCGGTCATGGTTGCTGCCTCGTTTGTCAGGAGAGGGCGAGCAATAGAGGCGCGGCGAGGTTCTGCGCTTGGGGAAAATTGCTATCTTTCCGTGATGACGACGACTGAGAAGAACCTCGCATCAGGGTTCGGCTGGCGGGTGTCCGATGTGGTCTGCACAGCCGGCGCCGGTGCCAGGCCTTTCGAGGAAGAGCATCGCAGTTTCTGCATCGCCGCCGTGACAAGTGGCACCTTCCGCTACCGGACGCGCGAGGGCACAGCGATGCTTGCGCCGGGCGCCATCCTGCTCGGCAATCCCGGCGCCTGCTACGAGTGCGGCCATGAGCATGGGACCGGCGACCGCTGCCTCTCCTTCCATTTCGCGCCGGCCTACTTGGAACGCGTGGTCGCCGAAATGCCGGGCGCGAAGCGGCTGGCCTTCGCTGGCCCGCGCCTGCCGCCATTGCCAGCGCTGGCGCCATTGCTGGCGGAAGCGGAGGCCGCGCGGGAATCAGGCGAGGTCGACGCGTTCGAGGAACTCGGCCTGCGTATTGCCGGGGCGGTCATTGCGGCTGCAACCGGCTCTGGCAAGGCAGGCCGCCCACCCAGTCGCCGTGACCAAAGACGCGTTGCCGAGGCGGTGCGCATGATCGAGCTCCATGCCGACCGGCCGCTGTCGCTGAGCGAACTGGCCGACGGCACGGCGACCAGTCCCTATCATTTCCTGCGCACATTCCGGCACGTGGCCGGCATGACGCCCTACCAGTTTCTGCTGAGGACAAGGCTCCACCGGGCGGCGGTGCGGCTGCGCATCTCGAACGAAGCGATCTCGACCATCGCCTTCGATGCCGGCTTCAACGATCTATCGACCTTCAACCGCCGGTTCCGGCGCGAGATGGGCGAGGCTCCCGGCGCCTATCGCTCTCGCCGCGGGTCAGATGCTTGAGCGCTCGCGGTCCTTGCTGATGAATGGCGGGTCATGGCCGACCTTGCCCCGCGAGAGCCAAATGCGCTTTGGCCATATCGTCGCAATCAGCGGTATCCTTTTGAAATTCCCACCAAAATTGTCTCTGGAAAAGTGCCGCCGGCATTGGAGTTTCGGTCCGGCTTCCTATATAAGCAGCCAGTGATTCCCGACTGGATTGTGACCTGATTTGACCGACCAGAAGACACCGCGCGGGCCGGAGGGCGGCCCTACCGGCATCGAGCCGATTTCGATCATCGAGGAGATGCAGCGCTCCTATCTCGATTACGCCATGAGCGTGATCGTCAGCCGTGCGCTGCCCGATGTTCGCGACGGCCTCAAGCCTGTGCATCGCCGCATCCTCTACGCCATGCAGGAAGGCGGTTACCACTGGAACCGCAAGCACGTGAAATCGTCGCGCATCGTCGGCGATGTGATGGGTAAATACCATCCGCATGGCGACGCTTCGATCTATGACGCCCTGGTGCGAATGGCGCAGGACTGGTCGCTGCGCGTCCCGCTGATCGACGGCCAGGGCAATTTCGGCTCCATCGATGCCGACCCGCCTGCGGCCATGCGCTACACAGAGTCGCGCCTGACCAAGGTCGCGCATGAGCTGCTGGAGGATATCGACAAGGAAACGGTCGATTTTCAGGACAATTATGACGGCGCTGAACAAGAGCCGAAGGTACTGCCTGCGCGTTTCCCAAACCTTCTGGTCAACGGCTCGGGCGGCATCGCCGTCGGCATGGCCACCAACATTCCGCCGCACAACCTGGCCGAAGTATGCAACGGAGCGATGGCGATCATCGACAATCCGGCGATCGACCTGCCGGCGCTGATGGAGATCGTGCCCGGCCCGGATTTCCCGACCGGCGGCATAGTGCTCGGCCGCTCGGGCATTTACAGCGCCTATTCCACGGGTCGCGGCTCGATCGTCATGCGCGGCCGCGTCAACATCGAGGCGCGCGGCAACGACCGTGAATCGATCGTCATCACCGAGATCCCCTATCAGGTGAACAAGGCGGCGATGATCGAGAAAATGGCCGAACTGGTGCGCGAGAAGCGTATCGAGGGCATTTCCGATATTCGCGACGAGAGCGATCGCCAGGGCTACCGCGTCGTCATCGAATTGAAGCGCGAGGCGGTCGCCGACGTCATCCTCAACCAGCTTTACCGCTTCACGCCGCTGCAGACATCCTTCGGCGCCAACATGGTGGCGCTCAACGGCGGCAAGCCGGAGGTGCTGACGCTGATCGACATGCTGAAGGCCTTCGTCGGGTTCCGCGAGGAGGTGATCAGCCGGCGCACGAAATACCTTTTGCGCAAGGCGCGCGAGCGCGCCCACGTATTGGTCGGCCTCGCCATCGCCGTCGCCAACATCGACGAGGTGATCAAGCTGATCCGCACCGCGCCCGATCCGCAGACGGCGCGCGAGCAGTTGATGGAACGGCGCTGGCCGTCGCACGACGTCGCTCCGCTGATCAAGCTGATCGACGATCCACGCCATCGCATCAACGAGGACGGCACCTACAACCTCTCCGAGGAGCAGGCCCGCGCCATCCTCGATCTGCGCCTGCAGCGCCTGACCGCGCTCGGCCGCGACGAGATCGCCGACGAATTGAACAAGATCGGCGCCGAGATCATCGATTACCTTGACATTTTATCTTCCCGCGCACGCATCCAGCAGATCGTCAAGGACGAGCTGATCGCGGTGCGCGACGAGTTCGGCACGCCGCGCCGCACCGAACTCGCCGAAGGCGGGGCTGACATGGAAGACGAGGACCTGATCCAGCGCGAGGACATGGTCGTCACCGTCAGCCATTCCGGCTACATCAAGCGCGTTCCGCTGTCGCTCTACCGGGCGCAGCGCCGCGGCGGCAAGGGCCGCTCCGGCATGTCGACCAAGGACGAGGATTTCGTCACCCGCCTGTTCGTGGCCAACACGCACACGCCGGTGCTGTTCTTCTCCTCGCGCGGCATCGTCTACAAGGAAAAGGTGTGGCGCCTGCCGGTTGGCAACCCGCAGTCGCGCGGCAAGGCGCTGATCAACATGCTGCCGCTCGAGCAGGGCGAGCGCATCACCACCATCATGCCGTTGCCCGAGGACGAGACCAGCTGGGGCGAGCTCGACGTGATGTTCGCCACAACGCGCGGCACCGTGCGCCGGAACAAGCTGTCCGATTTCGTCCAGGTCAACCGCAACGGCAAGATCGCCATGAAGCTGGAGGAAGAGGGTGACGAGATCCTCGGCGTCGAGACCTGCACCGACAATGACGACGTGCTTCTGACCTCCAATTCGGGCCAGTGCATACGCTTTTCGGTCAGTGACGTGCGCGTCTTCCAGAGCCGCAACTCCGTCGGCGTGCGCGGCATCGCGATGGCCGAAACCGACCGGGTGATCTCGATGTCCATCATCGAGCATGTCGACGCTTCGCCGGCCGAGCGTGCCGCCTATCTCAAGCGAGCGGC
Organism: Mesorhizobium sp. M3A.F.Ca.ET.080.04.2.1; assembly: GCF_003952525.1. NCBI lineage: Bacteria > Pseudomonadati > Pseudomonadota > Alphaproteobacteria > Hyphomicrobiales > Phyllobacteriaceae > Mesorhizobium > Mesorhizobium sp. M3A.F.Ca.ET.080.04.2.1. Next base: position 6,161,710 of record NZ_CP034451.1, read on the forward strand.
CGCGGAGCGCCGGATTTCCGCCGGCACGGCCGGCGAGGAGGAAGAGGTCGCGCTGACCAATGAGGAAATCGGCGAGGAGGCAGAGCTTTCGGAGGAGCGCTACGAGTTCCTCAAGATGCATGAGCAGCTTGTGCTGACGGTGACCGAGTACGGTTATGGCAAGCGCTCGTCATCTTACGACTTCCGCCTGACCGGGCGCGGCGGCAAGGGCATCCGCGCCACCGACGTTTCGAAATCGGCCGAGATCGGCCGGCTTGTCGCGACGTTCCCGGTCGGCAATGACGATCAGATCATGCTGGTGTCGGACGGCGGGACCGTCATTCGCGTGCCGGTGGAGGGCATACGCTTTGCCAGCCGCGCCACCAAGGGTGTGACCATCTTCAACACCGCGGAAGGCGAGAAGGTTGTCTCGGTCGAGCGGATTTCGGAGCCGCAGTCCGATGAGGAGACCGATGAGGCCTCGACAGGCGAGGCGGCCGCAGACAATGGCGGCCAGGAGAGGTCCGAATAGAACCCGGTTGGCCACTACCGGGCTTACGCCCGGTGCGGTCGTTGCTGGAGATCAGAAGTGACGATGGGGTTTGCGGGCAAGAAAGCCGTCGAGCCGCTTGGTGTGGGCTTTGACGCGAACTCGCCCTGCTTCCTGATGCAGCCCGAATGCGGTTGCGATCAGCATGGCGACGGTCATTGCGGTGGCGAGCATGTAGATCAGCATTGCGTCATCTCCTACGCCTAGTAACGAACAGATGTGACTTTGGTTTCATCTCCTGAAGCGGCAACCTAGTGAACGCTGCGTGAAGCAGCCGTGATCGTCGCATTCATCCGTCGTTCACGTCGGCGAAATGGTTCACGCATTCCGCGATTAATCGGATTTGCCTTCCGCCCGCCCGCCCGCTAGAAGCCTGCCATGACCGATCGCATTGCTGTCTACGCCGGCTCCTTCGACCCACTGACCAACGGCCATCTCGATGTGCTGAAGGCGTCGCTGGCGGTCGCTGACACCGTCTTTGCCGCGATCGGCATCCATCCCGGCAAGACGCCGCTGTTTTCCTTCGAGGAGCGCGTCAAGCTGATCGTGGCCGCGACCAAGGCAGAATTCGGCCGCGATGGCGAACGCATCAAGGTCGTCTCATTCGACGGTCTGGTCATCGACGCCGCCAGGAAGCATGGCGCCTCGATCATCATCCGCGGCCTGCGCGACGGCACTGATCTTGACTACGAGATGCAGATGGCCGGCATGAACGAGACCATGGCGCCCGAATTGCAAACGGTCTTCCTGCCCGCCAGTCCATCGGTGCGAACCATTACCGCCACACTCGTTCGACAGATTGCTTCGATGGGCGGCGACATCCGCCCATTCGTGCCGGCGGCGGTTGCCGGCGCGCTCACCGCCAAATTCGCGAAATAACACCTTCGGAGACTTTCATGCAGCTGAAGAAGCTCGCTTCGTTTCTTGTCGTGCTTGCCGGCATTCTTGCGGCATCTTTTCCGGCTTTCGCCGACGACAAGGAAAACACCATGATCATCACGTTGAAGGACGGCGATGTGACCATAGCCCTGCGTCCGGACCTTGCGCCCAAGCATGTCGCTCAGATCAAGAAGCTGGTGCGCGACGGCGCCTATGATAATGTCGCCTTCCACCGGGTCATCGACGGCTTCATGGCGCAGACCGGCGACGTCAAGTTCGGCAACGTGAAGAAGGGCTTCAACGCGGAAGCCGTCGGCACCGGCGGCTCAGACCTTCCCGATCTGCCGGCCGAATTCTCGCAGTCCGAGCAATTCACGCGCGGCGTCGTCGGCATGGCCCGCTCGCAGGATCCGAATTCGGCGAACTCGCAGTTCTTCATCATGTTCGCGCCGGCGCCAAACCTCGACGGCCAGTACACCATCGTCGGCAAGGTGGTCAGCGGCATGGAACTGGTCGACAACATCAAGAAGGGTGACGAGGCAGACAACGGCACGGTCACCGAGCCAGACCGCATGATCAAGGTCCGCATCGCCGCCGACAGCAAATAACTTCCTCAATTTTCAAAGGATTTTCTGACATGGCTGAAATCAAGGACCGCGAGAACGCCCTCATCATGGAAACGACCAAGGGCGACGTCGTCATCGAAATGTATCCCGACCTGGCACCCGGCCACGTCGCCCGTATCAAGGAGCTTGCGCGGGAAGGCGCTTACGACGGGGTGGTTTTCCATCGCGTCATCGAGGGCTTCATGGCGCAGACCGGCGACGTCAAGTTCGGCAATTCCTCGAAGCCGACCTTTGCGCCATCGCGCGCCGGCATGGGCGGCTCCGACAAGCCGGATCTGAAGGCCGAGTTCTCGAACGCCAATCACGGCCGCGGCACCTGTTCGATGGCGCGCGCCCAGAACCCGAACTCGGCGAATTCGCAGTTCTTCATCTGCTTCGATGATGCTTCCTTCCTCAACCGCCAGTACACGGTGTGGGGCCAGGTCATCGAAGGCATGGACAATGTCGACAAGATCAAGCGCGGCGAGCCGGTGCAGGATCCCGACAAGATCGTATCGCTGAAGGTCGCGGCCGACGTAAAGTAGGCACAAGAACGACTATGGGCGCTGTCTGGTCCCTGCTCGGCATCCTGTCCGGCGCCTTCATCGCCATCCAGGCGCCGATCAATTCGCAACTGGCGCGCGGCCTGGGCCTTCCGGTCGCGGCCGCGGCCTTTTCCTTCCTGTCCGGCGCGATCGTGCTCGGCATCATTGCCATCGCGGTGGTGAAGCTGCAGGGGCTGTCGCTCGACTGGAAGGCGCCGGCGCCGTGGCTATTCGTCGCCGGCGGCGTGCTCGGCGGCTTCTATGTGACGCTCTCCACCATTCTCACGCCGCGTATCGGCGCTGCAGCTTTGATGGCGTTCCTCGTCGCCGGCCAGCTGATCGCCGGCATGCTCGTCGACCGCGTCGGCTTCCTCGGTGTCGCCGTGCGCGAGATATCGCTTGGCCGCGTCGCCGGGGCCGTCTTGCTGCTCGCCGGAGCGCTGCTCATCCGGCTGTTTTGATGCGCGTCGACCTGTTCGACTTCGACCTGCCGGATGAGCGCATCGCGCTGCGCCCGGTTGAGCCGCGCGACAGCGCCAGGATGCTGGTTGTAAGGCCGCGTCAAGGCCTGGAAGACCGGACCGTCAGCGATCTACCGTCGCTGCTCGGTCAGGGAGATGTGCTGGTGTTCAACGACACCAAGGTCATCCCGGCGCAATTGAAGGGCATCCGCAAGCGTGGCGAGGCCACGGCTCAGGTCGAGGCGACCCTGCACATGCGGGTGGCACCGGACCGCTGGCAGGCTTTCATGCGGCCCGGCAAGCGCGTTGCCGCCGGCGACAGAATCCATTTCGGCCATGACCAGAATTCCTGCTTCCTCGGCCAACTCGATGCGACGGTGATCGAGAAGGGCGAAGCCGGCGAGGCGCTGCTCGGTTTCGACCTCTCCGGGCCTTTTCTCGACGAGGCGCTGCATGCCGTCGGCCACATTCCGCTGCCGCCCTACATCGCCTCGAAGCGCGACGACGACGAGCGCGACCGCAGCGACTACCAGACGATCTATGCCAGGGAGGAGGGCGCCGTCGCCGCTCCGACCGCGGGGTTGCATTTCACACCGGAACTGTTCGCCGCGCTCGATGCCAAGGGCGTCGAGCGCCGCTTCGTCACGCTTCATGTCGGCGCCGGCACCTTCCTGCCGGTGAAGGCGGATGACACCGTCGATCACAAGATGCATGCCGAGACCGGCTCGGTTAGCGCCGAGACGGCAGCGGCGCTGAACGCAGCCAGGGCGCGGGGAGGGCGGATCGTGGCCGTCGGCACGACATCGCTGCGCCTGCTGGAAAGTGCCGCGACCGAGGATGGAATGATCGAGGCATGGTCAGGGCCGACC